>JACPSW010000074.1 GCA_016193045.1 Candidatus Rokuibacteriota bacterium
GTAGCCTTCCTGGACTCCTGCTACAGCGGGGCGGCGGGGGGGCGCACCTTCGCCTCGAAGAAGACGCGCGCCGTAAATGTGGACGACCTCTTCCTCGAGCGACTGACGCGCTCGAAGGGGCGGGCGATCGTCACTGCCTCGCGGCCGGCGGAGGTGTCCATCGAGCTGCCCGAGCTCGGACACGGCATCTTCACCTACTACCTCGTCCAGGCGCTCAAGGGGGCGGGGGACCTGAACCGGGACGGAATCGTGACGCTCCAGGAGCTCTACGAGTACGTGGAGCAAGAGGTGACGAAGAAGTCCCGAGCCGTCGGCGGCAATCAGCACCCCGTGATGAAGGGGGAGCTGGAGGGCGTGCTCCCGCTGATCAAGGTGAAGTGACCGTGAGGGTCATCTTGCGAAACCCGCGGCGCGAGGTGGAGGTGGCCGGGCGCCGGCGGGTGCGCGATCTGTTGAAGGACCTCGACATCTTGCCCGAGACGGTCCTGGTCATCCGCGGCGATGAGATGATCACGGCCGACACGGTGGTGGGCGACGAGGACGTGATCGAGCTGCGCCCGGTAATCTCGGGAGGGCGCGCATGAAGTGCACGAAGTGCGGGAGCCACGCGGTCCTGCAGCTCCGCCGTCACAACGCCGCCTTCTGCGCGCCCGATTTCATCGACTTCTTCAGGCGGCAGGTCGGCGAGGCGGTGCGGCGGCACCGGATGTTCACCCGCGAGGAGCCCCTGCTGGTGGCAGTCTCCGGCGGGAAGGACTCCCTGGGGCTCTGGGACGTCCTGCTCCAGGAGGGGTACGCCACCACGGGCCTCTACCTCGACCTCGGGATTTTCGACTACTCCAAAGAGTCCAGGGCCAAGTGCGAGGCCTTCGCCGCCCGGCGCGGCGCGCCGCTCCTGATCGTCTCGGTCGCGGAAGAGGTGGGGGCGGCCATCCCCGAGGTGCAGGCCGCCACGCGCCGGCCGACCTGCTCGGCCTGCGGGCTCTCGAAGCGCTATCTGATGAACAAGGCGGCCCTCGAGCAGGGCTTCGGCGTCGTGGCCACGGGCCACAACCTGGACGACGAGGCGGCCACGCTCTTCGGCTCGGTGCTCCACTGGCAGACGGAGCCGCTCGCCCGCCAGTCGCCGGCGCTGCCCTCGACCCACCCCAAGCTGGTTCGCCGGGTGAAGCCCCTGTATCGCCTCTCGGAGCGGGAGACGGCGGCCTACGCCTTCCTCCGGAAGATCGACTACATCGTGGAGGAGTGCCCGTTCGCCAAGGGAGCCACCTCGCTCATGCACAAGGAGATCCTGAACCGGCTGGAAGACGTCTCCCCGGGCGCCAAGCACAATTTCCTCTTCGGCTTCCTCGAGAAGGGCCGTCCCGCCTTCGAGCGCGCCGCCGATGTCGCGCTCAACGAGTGCGCCCGCTGCGGCCAGGTCACCACCGGCACCCTCTGCGCCTTCTGCAAGCTGGCCGACCAAGTCAAGCGCGCTCGTTGACCGACGAGCTGATTTTCCTCGGTACCGCCGGCGGCCGCATGTCCGTCGCCAAGCAGCTCCGGGCCTCCGGCGGGTTCTGGGCCGTGCTGGGCGGCACCCGCATCCACGTAGACCCGGGCCCGGGCGCCCTCGTCCACTGCCACTCCCGGGCGCTCCGCTTGGACCCGACGTCGCTCGACGCCATCGTCCTGACCCACAAGCACCTCGACCACAGCGGCGACGTCAACGCGATGATCGAGGCCATGACCGAGGGTGGCACCAAGCGCCGGGGACTCGTCCTTGCGCCACGAGAGGCCTATGAGGACGACCCGGTGATCCTCCGCTACGTGCGGGACTACGCCGCCGCCACCGGCGTCCTGACCGAGGGCGGCGACCACCGAGTCGGCGCCGTCAGGATCGAGACGCCGCTCCGCCTCAAGCACTCGACGGAGACCTACGGCCTTCGGCTCGTGGGGCCGCGCCTCACCGTGTCCATGATCGCCTGCACGGGATACTTTCCCGAGCTCGAGGCGGCCTACCAGGGCGACGTCCTGCTCCTCAACGTCGTCTTCTACCCCCGCCGAAGCGAGAGCCACCTCTGTCTGGAAGACTGCGAGCGGCTCATCGCGGCCATGCGCCCCCGGCTCGCGATCCTGACCCATTTCGGGATCACGATGGTCCGGGCCAAGCCCTGGGAGCTGGCCGACCGGGTGAGCCAGGCGACGGGGATCCGCACCCTCGCTGCCCGGGACCACCAGCGCCTCGACCTCTCCGCCGCCGCGTGCTAAGATGAATCAGCGTTCAGTCCGATGGCTTGGCCGCGCCGCGAATGGTCGTGGCTGAGATCTGAAGGAGATGGACATGAATACTGCGGTGATCGTGGGGGCGGTGCGCACGGCGGTGGGCAGGAAGAACGGCAAGCTCTCGGGCGTGCGCCCGGATGACCTGCTGGCGCTGACGCTCAAGGAGGTCGTCGCGCGGACCAAGGTGGACCCCAACGAGATCGAGGACGTGGTGATCGGCTGCGTGGACCAGGTAGGCGAGCAGGGATTCAACATCGCCCGCAACGCCGCGCTCATCGCCGGTTTTCCGCTGGACGTGTGCGGGACGACGCTGGACCGGATGTGCGGCTCGGGGCAGCAAGCGGCCAACTTCTGCGCGATGGGGGTCATGGCGGGGCAGTACGAGGTGGTCATCGCCGGCGGCGTGGAGAACATGACCCGCATCCCCATGGGCTCCAACGGCCAGGGGCCGGGGGACGGGCCTATCAGCCCAAAGCTCTCCGAGCGCTACAACATCATTCCGCAGGGGCTCTCCGCCGAGCTGATCGCCGAGAAGTGGGGGCTCAAGCGCGAGGAACTGGACGAGTTCTCGGCCCAGAGCCACGAGAAGGCCGGCCGGGCCATCGCCGAGGGGCGCTCCAAGCGCGAGATCGTCCCGGTGACGCTTCCGGACGGGACCCTGTTCGACACTGACGAGGGGGTCCGCGTCCCGGTCAACCGGGAGAAGATGGCCTCCCTCGCGCCCTCGTTCAAGACCGACGGCGTGATCACCGCGGCGAACTCCAGCCAGATCTCCGACGGCGCGGCGGCCCTCCTCCTGATGTCCGAGGCCAGGGCCAAGGCGCTCGGCCTCAAGCCCCGCGCGCGGGTCGTCGCCACCGCGCTGGCCGGCGTGGACCCGACCATCATGCTGACCGGCCCCATCCCCGCCACCCAACGCGTGCTGAAGAGAGCGGGGATGACCCTCGACCAGATCGACCTGTTCGAGATCAATGAGGCCTTCGCCTCGGTGGTCCTGGCCTGGGAGCGAGAGCTTCACCCCGACATGGCGCGGGTCAACGTGAATGGCGGGGCCATCGCCCTCGGCCACCCGCTCGGGTGCTCGGGAGCCAAGCTGATGACGACGCTCCTCCACGAACTGGAGCGCACGGGCCAGCGCTTCGGGCTCCAGACCATGTGCATCGGCTTCGGCCAGGGCATCGCGACGATCATCGAGCGGTTCTGACTCGGAGGGGGGCTCCGCCCCCCTTCCGATGCCTTCCCCCAGGGAGGGGTTGCGCCGGCAAAGCCGGCGCTCGAAGGAGCATGAGGTGGCATCTTTCAGGTGCGCGAAGTGCGGGAAGACGGCCCCGGTGCAGAAGGTGTGCTGCGGCCGTCCGATGAAGAAGGCCGGCTAGAGCACGGAACTGAACATCCTGGTGTCGGCGGTTCAATCCCGTCCCTGCCCACCATTCATTTCAGGTAGTTGCCTGCCACTGAGATTCTCGTCGAATGCTCGATTGTGACCAAAGTGTGACCAACTCCAGCTCACTTCAGCGCATTCGGGCGCACTTCGAACGCGTTCTTGACGGGCACATCGTCTACGGCTTTCGCGAGTTCGTAGAGGCAGGAGGCTTGATGGCGTACGGGCCGAGCCTTCCCGAAATGTTCCGAACCGCGAGCAAGTACGTGGGCAAGATCCTGAAAGGCGTGAAGCCCGCCGACCTCCCCGTCGAGCAGCCTACGAAGTTCGAGCTGGTGATCAACTTCAAGACCGCCAAGGCGCTCGACCTGACGATCCCCCAGTCCGTGTTGATCCGGGCGGACCAGGTGATTGAGTAACCTCTTGCTGTGCTGTGTCAGTTTTGTGTCAGAACTATCGGTCGGGAACGGTCGCTACCAGTCGGAATGACCCATCGGTACTGATCCGGGCGGACAAGGTCATCGAGTGAGTCGCGCGGGATCAAACGGGTCGACCAGCGAGAGGAGGGGCATCAATGTACGTGCTCTTGGCAGAATTGAAGATTCAGCCTGACGAGGTTGAAGCCTTCGGGCGCGTCATCGACCGCCAGGCGAAAGACTCCGTCGAACGCGAAAAAGACTGTCATCAGTTCGACGTGTGCCAGCAGGAGACAGATCCGAGCGTGTTTTTGCTCTATGAGATCTACAGCGATAAGGCGGCGTTCGATCAGCACATGAAGATGCCCTACACGACGCAATTCTTTACCGAGGCCAACCCGATGATCGCGAACCGGAATATCCGGGGATTCAAACGACGTTGGCCCGTAGACAAGTGAAGCCGTCCTCACGATCCCGCCCTCCGTCCTCATCCGGGCGGACGAGGTGATTCGGTAGGGCCCGGGGACGGCTGGGTGTATCCTCCTGGACACATTGACTCCATCTGGCCGCTGGCGTAGGTTCGAGCCGATGGGGACGTTTCGCGTGAGCATCGAGGTGGGAGATCCGCTGGGGCAGCGCTACGAGACTGTCCAGGCCCTCGTGGACACCGGCGCCACGTACGCGACCCTTCCGGCGCCTCTCCTCTACGGCCTGGGGGTCGTTCCGCACGCTCGGGACACCTTTGTCCTGGCGGATGGCCGCCGGGTGGAGCGGGATATCGGGCGCACCTGGATCCGGGTAGACGGGCGCACGGAGCTCACGCTCGTCGTCTTTGGTGAACCGGGGACTCAGCCGCTTCTCGGAGCCTACGCCCTTGAGGGCTTGCGGCTCGCGGCCGATCCAGTGGGGCGCAGGTTGACTCCCGTTCCGGCTCTGCTCCTCTCGCGGGAGGCGTCCGTGGCTGATACCTCCCGCTTTCAGCAGGTTTCATTCTGCCCACCAGATTCTTGACGATGGCGGTGCGCGGTTGGGGCCCGGCGTTCGTCGTTGCGCTTCTCCTGGCTCCCGGCGCGGCGGCCGCGGAGCTCCTGCTGCCGCCCGGGTTCACCGCTCAGGTCTACGTGACGGGGGCGGGGTTCGATTCGAGCGCCGCGCGAGGGATCCATGGCATTCCTGCCGCGTCCACTCTTGCCTTTGACCATGCCGGCGCCCTCTATCTCGCGCGGACCGGGAGGCGGTACTTCGCCGGGGAGGCCGAAGATCTCTGGCCCATCTATCGCATCCCGCTCGGCGGCGCGCGCCTGACCCCCGGCACCGAGCCCCGCTTCCTCCATGGTCCGCCGCTTCCGAACCCCCAGGTGGCGGCGATCCGCGGCGGACGGGAAGTCTTCGTCACCACGTTTGACCGCGATCGGAAGGTGGGCGTGCTCTACCGGCTGCTCGACGGCCGTCCGGAATTGTTCGCCGGTGGCACGCCGTGGGGAGATGCGCCCCCGTTGTTCAGGCAGCCCGAGGGGGCGGCCGTCGATGCGGCGGGGAACCTGTACGTTGCCGATCGCGAGCAGGGTCTGATCGTCCGCCTCGATCCCTCGGGGCGCGTGCGCGATGCCCGTTATCTGAGCGTGACGCGGCCACGGGTCCTGGCGATCGATGACCAGGGCACCCTCTGGGTCGGGAGCGACGGGACAGCGGCGGCCCCGTGGCAGCAGGGGGTGGGCGAGATCTGGAAGGTAGGGCGCGAGGGAGCGCCGAGCCTCGTGCTCCGGGGACCCGTGCCCGCCGGGATGAGCCTAGGCCCGGGCGGTCGTCTCTTCGTGGCGGACCGTCACCTCGCCCAGATCTTCGTGGTCGCCCCCGATGGGAAACGCATCGAGTTCGCTCGCTTCACAGACGGTGACGCGCCGCGGGGTCTGGGCTTCGCCCCGGTCACCCCGGAGACGCGCCGCGCCGGCATCGCGGGGGACCTCTTCGTCATCACCATCGGACGCGGTGCCTGGCCGGTCAACGAGGTCGTGCGTATCTCCGGGCCGTTCGACGATTTCGTTCGCTAGCACGCGCGGGCGGATGACCCGGGCGAAGGCCTCGACCTCCCGGTGGGGCATGTCGTAGCCGCCCTCCAGCGTGTGGGCGGGGAAGAGGAAGACGTGCTCGACCCCGGCCTCCTCCCGGGCCCGTAGCAGCCCCTCGAGGCAGCGCTCCGGCGGCCCGAAGAGTCCGAACGCGTCGCAGATCCGGGCGGCCAGCTCGTCCGAAACGGACTCGGGCGCCGGCTCGTCCGGCAGCGTGAAGCCGGCCTGACGCAGCCAGTAGAGGTTGGACGCGCTGGGGTAAGTCAGCCAGGGGTGCCCCGGCGCGAACCATCGCTGGGGCCAGCGCCGGGCAGTCTCGAGGCTTTCCTCCAGCGCGATCGGAACGATAAAGACGGTGTGGAACCCCGGCAGGGCGCGCCCCGCCCGGCGCGCCCCCGCTTCGAGATGTTGCCGCGCGGCGGCCACCGCCCGGGAGTGCAGGCCCACCAGCAGCAGGGCGCCATCGGCTACTTCCCCCGCCAGCTCGACCATGCGAGGCCCCGCGGCCAGCAGGTACACGGGCATCCGCCGACCACCGAGATTCCTGAGGCGGCTCGGCGTGGGGCCGAACGGCACGGTTTCCCCCGCCAGGAGGCGGCGGAGGTCGAGCACCGCCTCTCGCATCGTGGCGAGGCTCGCCCGGGGCTGCCCGATGCTCCGCACCGCCAGGAAACCCGGGGCCACCGTCAGGCAGATCCGTCCGGGGGCGACCTCGTCGAGGCTCTGGGCGAGCGAAGCCAGCAGCAGGGGGTGACGGACGACGGGGCTCGAGGTCGCCGGGTACAGCCGGATGCGCCGGGTGCGCTGGGCCGCCAGCGCCAGCGTGACGTACACGTCGCGCCCACTCCCAGGGTGATCATGGACGCCGACTCCGTCGAAGCCGGCGTCTTCGCAGCGCGCGATGAAGTCGGCGACCTGGGGGATCGGCAACCCCACCGGGACGCGGATATCGACCTGCATGGGGGCGCCGCGGCCGGGTATCTGGCGCTAGCGCGCGAGGGCGTCCTGAACGGTCCGGTGGAGCTCCGAGGGCTTCACGGGCTTGAAGAGCCAGTGCCGGACACCGAGGCTCCGGCAGCGCTCGCGGTCTTTTTCCGTCAGCCCCCAGCCCGTGACGAAGATCATCGGGACGCTCGGGTCCACCGCGCGCACGCGCTCGGCCACTTCCCAGCCGTTGACCCCCGGCATCCCGATGTTCGACACCACGAGGTCGAACTTTCCCGGCGCGTAGGCGGTGACCGCGTCGGCCCCGCCCACGGTCGGGGTCACGGCGTGGCCCGCGTCGATGAGCATCTCGCAGAGGACCGCCAGCACCTGGGGCTCGTTGTCGATCAGGAGGATGCGTCCTTGCCGCTGGGGCTGACCGGCGGCAGGCCGGGGCCGTTCCGGCTCCGCCCCCTGGCCCACCGGCAGGCGCACCGTGAAGGACGTGCCGCGCCCGACCTGGCTCTCGACCCGGATCTCTCCGCCATGGCTGTTGATGATCGAGTACGACACCGACAGCCCCAGGCCGGTTCCCGCCTCGCCCTTGGTAGTGTAGAACGGATCGAAGATCCGCCGGCGCACCTCCTCCGGCATTCCGACGCCCGTGTCGGCCACCTCCACCGAGACCCAGTTGCTCCCCTCCACGGCCGAGGAGATGCGGAGCACCCCGCCGTTCGGCATGGCATCGATGGCGTTCAGGATGAGGTTGGTGAAGACCTCCGAGAGCGCGGCCGGGCGGCCGAGCACGAGGGGTAGCGCGGGGAGATCGAGGAGCAGATCGAGCCGGACCCCGAGCTGCGCCGCCTGCTGCTCCCAGCGTGGCCGCGTGATGGCCACGGCCTCGCGGATGACCTGGTTCAGGTCCACGGAGGTGAAGGCCTCGATGGGCCGGAGACGCGCGAACTCCTGGATGCGACGGACGGTCTCCGACCCGTCGGAGGCCGCGCGCTCGATGACTTCCAGGCCACGATGGATCAGCTCCTTCTTCTCGGGGTTGCGGGCCATGAGCTCGGCGTACCCGAGGATCGCCTGGAGCAGGTTGTTGAAATCGTGGGCGATGCCGCCGGCCAGCTGCCCGAGGGCCGTCAGCTTCTCGGACTGGAGCATCTGCGCCTCGATCTCCCGCTGGGTGGTGACGTCGCGAACGATGGCCAGGATGCCCTCCACCTCGCCGCCGCCGCCGCCCCGCAGCGCCGACAGCGTCACAGCCAGTTCCATCTCGCCCCCGCCGCGCCGCGCCGCGCGCGTCTCGTAGGTGTGGACCGGCTGCTCCGCCGATAGCGCGGCCTTGGCCCCACGGTAACCCGCCTCCGGCAGAACCCCGGTGATCGGCGTGCCGAGGGTCTCGGCCTCGGCGGCGGCGAAGATCCGCTCGGCGGCGGGGTTCCAGGCGAGGATCCGGTCCGCGCGGTCCACCGAGATAATCGCCTCGCCCGCCGAGCGGATGAGCTGCTCCAGAGACTGCTTGGTCTCGGCGATCTGACTGTACAGGCGTGAGTTGTGGATGGCGATGGCCAGGTACTCCGTGAGCATCTCCAGGAGCTCGCGCTCGCGGGGGTCGATGGGCCGCGCCGATGGGCGGTTGTTCACCGTCAGGTAGCCGAGGACCGCGCCCGCGTTCTGGATCGGGCAGGTCACCGACGTCGGGCCGTCGTCCCCGCCCGGCCGCTGCCCGCTGAAGTGGATGGCCACCTGATCGTAGCCCAGCCCGACCCGGAGGGACTGGGTGATCGACTCCGTGATCTGCGACAGGTCCAGCTGTCCCAGGATTCCCCGCGAGATCTCGCGGAGGATGGAGAGCTGGACAACCCGGAGGCACTGCTCGGCGACCTCGCGCCGGGCGGCCTCCTCGAGCTCGCGGGTCTTCACCGTGAGCTCGCGCATCTCCTGCGCCAGCATCGCCAGCTGGCCGCGCCGCCCGATCTCCGTCTGGCGGCGCACCAGCGCCCGGTTCACGGTGTCCTCGAGGTCCTTGCGGGAGAAGGGCTTGATCAGATACTCGAAGGCGCCGTGGGTCAGCGCGTGCTTGACGGTTTCCAGCGAGGCGTAGGCGGTGATCATCACCACCTCGATCACGGGATCGTTCGCTTTGATCCGCCGGAGCGCTTCCACACCGTCCATCGTCGGCATCTTGATGTCCATGAAGATCAGGTCGGGGCGGAAGCGGTTGAGCTCCTGGAGCGCGGCCTCGCCGCTCTCCACGGTGAGCACGTCGAACCGGGGCTTCAGGATCATGCGCAGCGACTCGCGCGGCCCCATCTCGTCGTCCACCACGAGGATACGCGCGCGCTCCATCATGCCGTCACCACCGGGAGCGTGGTCACGAAACTGGTCTCGCCGCGGGCCTGGCGGGCCTCGAGCTTGCCGCCCAGCGCTTCGATGATCCGCTGGCTCACGCACGGCCCGACGTCGATCAGGCTTTCCTGCACGACCTTCATGGGGTCGAAGATGCGTTGCAGCTCCTCCACGCCGACCTCCGCCGTGCGCGAGGCGATGATCAGCCGGATGGTCTCCTCGGCGGCCTTGTGATCGATGGAGACCGAGAGCCGGGCTTCGTCGCCAGGCGTCTTGCGCATGAGGTACCAGACCAGGTACGCGACGGCCTTCTTCAGCTGGACGGGGTCCGCCTTCACCGGGTACGGCCCGGCCTCGTGATAGAGGCTGACGCTGACGCGCTTGCCGGACGCCTCGTCGTGCGCGTGGAGCAGGCGGGCCCCGTCGCCGCCTTCCGCGCCCGACCGGGCTCCGATGCCTGCCAGGCAGTCATCGACGAGCCCGCGCAGGTCCACGATCTCGAAGCTGAACCGGCCCTCGCTCACCAGCGCCGCGAGCTTCTCGAAGATCTGGACGAGGCGCCGGACGTCGCGGCCGACGACGGTCGAGAAGTGGTGGCGGAAATCGGAGTCCTCGTACCGCTCCTCGAGGAGCTCCATGAAGGTGTTGATGGACACCAGCGGGTTTTTGATCTCGTCGGCGATGCGGGCGATGACGCGAGTCAGGAGCTGGAACTGCTCGGCCTGCCGCTTTTCTGCGGCGAGCTCCTTGACCGCCGAGAGGTCCTCGAACACGATCACGGCGCCGAGCGGAGCGGGCTCGTCCGCCGTCACCGGATAGGTGGAGACTTCGAGCGGGAGCTTGCCGAGCGCCAGCTGGACCTCGGCGCGGTGGACCGACTTTCCGCGCACGAGCGTTTCGTACAGGAGATCTCCAAGGGGCGACGGCAGGGCGCGCAGGTCCTTGCCCAGGATGTCGTGGGCGCGGAGTCCGAGAATCTCCTCGGCGCGGCGATTCAGGAGGGTCACGCGCTCGGCCCGGTCGATCGTGATCACGCCATTCGACATGTGGGCGAGGATGCGCTCCGTGTACTCCTTCTGGTACTCGACCTGGTGATGGAGCCGGATGTCGCGGATGGCCGTGGCGAGATGCGTGGCCAGGTTGAAGAGGATCTCGGTCTCGCGATGGCTGTAGGGGAGGCCGGTGATGCGCTGGCCCAGGGTCAGGATTGCGACCAGCTCGCCGTGGGCGGTGAACGGGATCGCCACCGTGGCCTGGAGGAGGGCCAGCTCCCGGCCAATCTCCCGGGCGGCCGGATCCTGCGGGCGCCCCTGCACCTCGTCGATCTGGATGAGCCGCCCCTGGGTCGCCAGCCAGAGCGGCAGGCCGCTGTCAGCCGAGAGAGCCGCCGCCTCCACGAGATGCGGCGCCAGCCCGCGGTGGGCCCGGATGCTGTAGATGTTCCCCTCGGAGTCCGCCAGCAGGAGGGCGCAGCGGCTCGGCCGCACCATTTCGGACACCGCGTCGAGGAAGAGATCGAGCACCCGCGGCAGATCGAACCCGGCCGCCAGCGCCTTGGCGAACTCCTTGACCACCTGGGCCAGCGCCTGCGGCGAGACCTCCGGCCCCGCTGCGTCCTCGCCGTGGGCGCCGTTGGTCGGGCGGTTCGAGCGGAGCGCCGATACTTCGGCCATCAGGCGCTGCTTGTCCTCGGCCTGGCGCAGCACGGTGGCGATCTCGCGCGACGAAAACGGCCGGCGCAGGACGAAGTCGGCCGTCTCCACGATGTCCTCATCCTCGGGGAGGCCGTTCTCGGCGGGCAGGAGGCAGATGACGACGGCGGACGGCGACAGCTGGCGCGCGCGCCCCAGGAAGATCGGCAGGTCACGCAGGGACGCTCCGACGTCCTTGATGATCAAGTCCACGTCGGTGAGCCGGAGGGTCTTGAGCGCATCCTCGTCGGAGACCGCCGAGAAGACGGACCGATCCGCCAGCGCCCGGAGCAGCCTGGAGCGGAGCCCTTCATCCCCGGACACGATGAGGGCGGTCCTCACCCGCGGACCTCCGCCGGCATCTCGACGGCCTCGGGGAAGGCGAGGGAGATCACGGCCCCGCCGCCGGTGGAGTTGTTCTCCATGTGGATCGTGGCGCGGTGCAAGTCGGCAATCCCGCGGCAGATGGCCAGGCCGATCCCCGTCCCCTGCGGCTTCGTCGAGAAGAAGGCGTCGAAGACCTTCTCCGAAAGCCCCTCGGGAATGCCGCACCCCGTGTCGGCGATCTCGACGAGGAGGCCGGAGTCGTCGCCCCCGGCCCGCCCCTTCAGCCGGATACTCAGCGTGCCGCCGGGCTCCATGGCCTCGAGCGAGTTCAGGAAAAGATTGAGGAAGAGCTGCTTCAGCTGGCTGGGCTCGCCCAGCGTGGCCGGCAGATGCTCGTCGTAGATTCGCTCCACCGAGATCCGACGGTCCTCCAGCCGGACGCGCAGGAGCTCCAGCGTCTCCTCGATGGGCCCGCGAAGGTCCAGCGGTTGGAGTGGCTTGGATGGCGTGGACAAGACGCGGAGGCGCTCGACCAGGTCGTTGATACGGTCGATCTCCCGGACGGCGACGCGCGAGAAATTCTCGCGGAAATCCTCATCGCCAAACTTCCGGGGGAGCAGCTGGGCGAAGGCCCTGATGGCGACCAGCGGGTTCTTGATCTCGTGGGCGATCCCGGAGGCCAGTGACTGGAACGATGCCAGGCGCGCCGCCCGCCGCCTCTCGTCTTCCAACTCCTTGAGCCGGGTGAGATCGCTGAAGACGAGCACGGCTCCAAGGATTCGCCCCCGGGCGTCCGAGAACGGCGACGTCGAGCAGACCACCGGCGTCACCCGCCTGTCGGCGCCGGCCAGCGTCCTCTCCACCTGAAGGCGGGGCACCCCGTCGCCCAGGGTCGCTTGAATCAGGTCGGCCAGAGTTCCCGGCAGCCGCTCGACCGGGCCCGCGCGAAGACTCGCCGCTTCCAGCCCGGCCATGCGCCCTGCGGCGGAGTTGAAGAGCGTGACCTTCCCCTCGACGCTGACTGCGATGACGCCGCTCTCCATCGTCTTGAGGATATTCTCGACGTACTCGTTGACCAGAACCACTTCGGCGTACAGCTGGGCGTTCGTCACGGCGATCGCCGCCTGGCTGGCGAGCGTCGAGAGGAGATCCAGGTCCTCGCTGAAATACGGATCACCCGATCGCTTGGCGCCGACCAGCAAGAAACCGGTGAGCTGGTCTTCCTTCACCAGCGGCAGCGCGAGGTCGACGTTGAGCGTGCCGAGCTCTTCCAGGGCAGCGCGCGTCTCCGGGTCGAGGTCGCCGCGCCGCAGGTCATCCCGGAGGAGATGCCCGCGTTCCCGTTGCATGAGGGTCGAGAGCGAAGAATCGCTGGCGATCGTTTCAGGCTCCTCGACAGGCCGGCCCTCCACGAACGATTGCGAGAGGGTTCGACGATAGCCCTCACCACCACGGTCCCGCAGATAGACAGTGAAGAGTTCCGGGCGGACCGTCCGGCCGATCACACCGCTCACGTGGTCGAGGAGGGCCCCGAGATCAAGCATCGTGGTCATGACGCGGCTCGCCTCGCGGATGGTCCGCTGATAGTCGTAGGACCCCCGGTATAGGTACCGGTCGAACGCGTGCTGAATGCGGCTCTTCAAGGGGTGGAATAGCACAGCGACGAGGAGGCCGAGCAGGATCTCCCGGCTGAGCCCCCAGTCCGACTCGGGAAAGAGCCGGTTTGAGCTCACGATCAGTCCGGTGAGGATAGTTCCGGCCACCACGAAAGCCACGACGTACACGACGCTCTTCCTGATGACCACCCGGATATCCATGAGGCGGTGGCGGATGATCGCGTGGGCGATCATGGCGACCATAAGGAACGAGAAGAGGGGCCCGTACTGGCTGAACCGGGAAGTGCCGAACGCCAGAGGGATCAGCAGGTTTGTAACCGTCGCAAGAACCCCGGGTACGATCAACCCGGCAAACAGATATTCTACTCCTTGAGCAGTCCGGATCTTGGAAATAATGATCCAGAGAGCGTATCCAACGCAGGACAGTATGTAGAGCGCGAAAACTGGATAAAGCGGGCCATATTGGACTTTCAAGCCCTTATCGGTCATTGTATGCCCTGTTACTATCCAGGGCGTTGTAGGGATTATTGCTAACGTCGCGGCAAGCACACCGAACGCGATAACAACTTTAGAGCGTGGAAAATATGGCACGTGCGGGAATACGTGGAAGAAGATCAGCAGAGAATAAACGCTTAGGGCGGCCATGGGGAAAGCTACGCGGGCCGCTAAGAGGGCAATTTCACTTTCTGCGAAGTAGTTTGCTAACCACGTTCCAGCGGTCCATCCCGCTACAGCCAGACTGAATATGGCGAAGGTTCGATTAACCCACCGAGTTGGGTTGTTGGAATAGACAAATATCGCAAGCCACAAGGTCAAGATCACTAAAGTCAGCAAAACAGCCAGATTATCAAGCATTGGGAGCCTTATTCAGCTGAGCATTTCCTATTGCCGAGAAAAATGGTTTCATGCCTTGACAGCTGCGGGGGTTTCGTCCGTCACGAGAAAGTCGATGGTGACGGTGGTGCCACGGCTGTGCGCATTGTTTTCGACGCGAATTGTCGCGCGGTGAGCGTCGGCGATACCCCTGCAAATCGCGAGCCCGAGACCCGAACCACCGGGCTTTGTAGTGACAAAGGGGTCGAAGACCTTTCCGAGCATGTTCTGTGGGATCCCACTGCCGGTGTCGCTCACTTCTGCCAGCAGAGAAGGGACTCCTAGGCTTTCTCGACGGGACAGTCGGATCGTTAGTTGGCCTCCTGCGTCCATGGCCTCCAGGGCGTTTATGAAGAGATTTAAAAAGAGTTGTTTCAACTGCGCGGGATCTCCCGCCACGAGGGGGAGGGCTTGGTCATAGAGACGTCTGACGCTGATTCGCTTTTGTTCCAACTGGCCCCTAAGAAGGGTGAGAGTTTCCTCGATGGGCTCGCGAAGATCCAGGGAGGATAGCGGCCGGGCTGCCGGAGCGGCAAGGCCACGAAGACGAGCGACCAGGTCATCGATGCGGGCGATCTCCCGGATAACCACTTGCGAAAAATCCTCGCGGAAGTCCTTTTCGGTGAACCGCTCGGGAAGTAATTCCGCGAAGGTCTTAATCGCTACCAGAGGATTCTTGATCTCGTGCGCAATCCCGGAGGCCAGAGCTCCAATGGACGCCAGACGTTCAGCCCGGCGTTTTTCTCCTTCCAGTTCCTTGAGGCGTGTGAGATCGGTGAATATGGCGACAGCCCCTAGGACGTTGCCAAGACGGTCGCGAAGTGCATACGTTGAGGAGGAAACTGGCCGGTAATGCCCAGATGCATCGGGGATGGTGGTCTCAGTTTGAACTCTCGGCTGGCCGTCCGTTAGTGTGGCTTGCAATGGATGAGCCAGAGCGCTCGGCAGACCAGCAGCCGGCCCCGATCGGATTTCCCTTGTCGCGACCCCCGTGATGCGCTCGGCAGCGGGATTGAACAACGTTACCTTTCCATCCGGATCCACAGCAATGACTCCACTCTCCATCGTCGCCACGATGTTCGTGATGTACTCGTTTACAAGCGCCACCTCCCGATAAAGCTGGGCGTTCTTGATCGCAATTGCCGCTTGGCTAACGAGCGTCGAAAGAAGATCAATGTCCTCGGAGAAGTACGGATCCCCCGAGAGCTTTGGAGCAACTATAAGAAGACCGATTAGGTGTTCTTCGTGGAGTACCGGAAGAGCTATTTCACCTCCCGATTCTATGAGCTCTGTCATGGCCTCGCTCTGGACGGCATCGGGCCGTGCTGTTCTTAGATCATCACGTAGCAGGTACGAACGAGCCTTCCAAAGAAAATGCACTAGCGGTGAATACTCTGGTAGGGTTTCTTCGAACTGTGATTTGGCGTTGTCTTGTATGAACCTCCTTAGCGCCATTTGGGTATAGCCCGGGCTTCCCGGATTCTTTATATAGATGGATACAGCTTCGGGCCGAACCGTCCGGCCAAGAACATCGCATACGTAATTTAGCAGTGACTTCAAATCCAGCATGCTCCCAATGGTCTGACTGGCCTCTCGAACCGTTCGCTGGTAGTCATAGGGCTCGCGGTAAAGATATCGATCGAGAGAAGTCTGAATCCATTGCCTGATTGGTTGAAAGAGAATGGCGATGAGAAGCACCAAGCTAACTTCTATCCACAGTGGAAGTTCGTGGGGACGCGTGAACACAGCCGTTGTGATCAGCCCCAGAAGCGTTAGAAAGACGCCTCCAGCGATGACCACCGCTAGGAGCAAGACGACGCCTCTGCGGACGACGAGTCGGATGTTCATAAGCCGGTGGCGGACGATAGAGTGAGCGATCATGGCGATCATGAGAAAAGAGAAGAGCGGTCCATACTGACTGAAGTAGGAAGTACCGAATGCCAACGGAATCAGGAGGTTAGTTATAGTAACCAGAAGCCCGGGTATCAGTAGGCCGATGAAGAGGTACTTCAGTTGGAGGCGCTCGGCACCTCGGGCCAGACGAATCTTGTGGAAGATGGTAATGAAACTATACCCAACGGACCCAACGATATAGACGGCGAAGAGCGGATAGAGAGGGCCGTAGCGAACCTTAGGGCTACCTGCCTCAATTGTCAGTGTCGCTACGATCCATGGAGTACTTATTGCGGCCAGCGTCAGCGTCGTCCCTAACACCCCGAAGACCTTCACGGGGAATGATTGAGGCAGCGTCGAACTTGTCGGGAAGATATGCAAGAAAAGCAAGAGCGCATACGCCATGGAAGCAGCCATGGCGAATGCCCCCCGGCCAACGAGCAGGCCAGTGGGAGTGCCGGCATAGGTGGTCCCCAAGTACGTGCAGGCTGTCCATCCTGCAACCGTCAAGGCAAAGACCGCGAAGGATCGGTTTACCCAGCGCGAGGGATCTTTGAGATAGACAAGGAGCGCGAGCCCGAAATTGAGACCAGTAACTAAAATCGGGACGAAAAGCTTCGGAGACACGGTACTAGCTCTCTGGCCTGGCGAAGATCAGCACGGAATGGGTGCCTCCCAA
>JACPSW010000072.1 GCA_016193045.1 Candidatus Rokuibacteriota bacterium
CAGAATACCGCTGCTGCGCGCCGTTGGCCATCGTGAGCGTATACTCCCCCTTGCAGTAACCGACCTTGACGACGACCTCGTCGTCCACCAGGTTCTCCCGCAGGGCGGCTGGGCAGGCTGGGCCCACGCCCGGGAGCGTAGATGGCATCTCGTCCTCCCGTTTGACATGAGCTCCCAAATTTTCGCCTCAAATTCCTCGCGGCCGATCTTCCCCGGGGCGTAGCGGTCGCGCAGCATCGCCAGCCCTCGATCCCCGGTTTGGCCCGCGACGTCGAGCCGCCAGAGCCAGCGGGCCACGCCCCGCCCGCCACGACCAGCAGCGCCAACAGGGCCACTCCTCCATGGATCCGTTGCACATCGGCATCGTCGTGCGCGTTCCATCAACGAGGAGCAGCCCTCACGGCCACGGAGGCGAGGAGGCTTTCGAGGCGGCGGCGCGAACGCGCGAACCCGGCCGGGTCCGCAGGCTTCGGTGGGGCCGCCCCGGGGAGCGCGCCCCGCAGGTGAGCCAGGGCGTCCTGGACTTGGGTGTGGACGCGTGGATGGTTGAGTGCCAGGAAGACCTCGTAGGACGTGAAGAGATAATCCGTGAGGACCGCAAAGAGCGTCGCGGCGGGCTGCGGCTCGGCCAGACGCTGCTCAAGCACCTCCAGCAGGTCCTGGACCTGAGCGTGGAAGAATGTCCTGAACGCGGCCTCGAGTCCCGCCTCGTCCCGGCGCGCCAGCGCGGCTTCGATCTCGCCGTCCACGGACGTGCCACGGCGGCGATCCATGGCCTGAACGAGCAGCTTGAGCGGGGGACTCGTCGGCCGCCGCTGGTAGTCTGCCTTGAGGAGGTAGCCCGGTTCGGAAGGCTTCCGCTCTCGCGGCCTCAGCTCCCCCCGGTACACCTGGGCGGCCAGAAGGAAGTCCTTGTTCCTCCACTGGGTGAGCTCCTTGATGAGCCGGAAGTCCCGCGCCACCTGAGTCTCGCGGCTCTGGACGTTGGCGAAGTGAAACAGATGGGCGTCGGCAGCGCCCACGGACGTCAGCACGAGGGCCGCCAGCGCGGCAGGAGCCAGGATAGCCTTAGGCGACACGGGAAGCGGCTCCCGGGGACCAGGCCTTCAACAGATAGCAGCCCGCCGTCGCCCACAGGCCCACGATCGCCGCGCCCCCGAAGGGGAGGAAGAGCCCGTACTCGATGGGAGCCCGGAGCATCGGAAACCCGTAAAACGGGATCAGGACCCCGAAGAGGAGCCAGCCAGGCGGGTACAGGGCACCGAGTGCGACCAAGGCGGTCAGCCACCGGCGCAGCCGATCCGCCACCGACAGCTGGGTGACCGCCGTCGAGGCGACGAGGATCAGCAGCCCCACCCCGAGCCCGTGGACGTGGAGCATCCTGAAGGAGCGGTTCGATTGCTCCACGACTTCCGTGATCCTCGGCTCGTCGATGGCGGTGAACCCCGTGAGACCATGGACGTCGGGGCGCGCCATCACCCGCTGCCGCGCGAACTCGTAGAACCAGTCCTGGAAGACCAGCGAGGCGCCGGCGCTGGCGCCCAGCGCCATCAGAAACAGACCCGCTCCAACCGCCCAGCTCGGTGGCTTCCTCCACTCTGCGACCATCCTCTCTCCTCCTGCCTACCGAACGTTTTCGAGCCGATCGATCCGGATGGCATCGATCATGTGCCGGATGTTGTAGCGCCAGACGTGAAACACTCCCATCGCCTCAATACGGTCCCCGGCCCTCGCAGCAGGGCGCGACCAGGAGAAGACCGTGACGACCGCCTGCCCGTCAGCCACCGAGAGGGTGTAATACGGCCTCCCGTTCGGGAAGACATCGCGCTGGGCGCTCTCCACCGTGCCCCGAACCGCCACCTGCTGGCCCTCGAAGTCTTCCGGAGCCGCCAGGATCGTCGCCGCGGGAGTGGTGGACAAGGGGGCCTTCGGCCTCTCCTGTCCCGCGGGAGGGAGCGCGACGGTCACCCCCAACGCCCAGCAGAATGCCAGAATGCCAACGAGCCACGGGAGGCTCCACGAGCGTCTCATTGTTCCCCTTACGCCCAACAGCGGCGGCCGGCGGGAAATTCCTGTCGGCGGAACCCAAACATGACCGTGGAGCGCTTGCAAGGCGGCAGGATTTTCCGCCCCTCACCTACTGTACTTGCACTTCGCCCGCGCGTGGATCGTCCGGCATATCCTCCGCCGTGTCGATTAGCACAGGCTGACGGCCCACAAGACTGTCATATTGTCCTGTGCGGCAGCGAGTGCATCGAGGTCGGGCAAAGCGAAGGCAGGGGGCTTCGGCGCATCAAACGGTTGCACCCCGAGCGCGGCGAAGTCTGGCCCGGCTGCTGGACTGGCGGTCACGACAAGCGCTATGACCAGGCTGGCGAAGG
Source organism: Candidatus Rokuibacteriota bacterium (assembly GCA_016193045.1). GTDB lineage: Bacteria > Methylomirabilota > Methylomirabilia > Rokubacteriales > CSP1-6 > CSP1-6. Next base: position 2,382 of record JACPSW010000072.1, read on the forward strand.
CGAGGCGCGGCTTCATTTCACGCGGGCCCCGGCTTTTGAGCTCGAGGGAGGAGCTTGGTCATGAGCCCTGTGGCCTAGGCGTGCCGCCCCGCGAGTTTCCCGTGGGGCGGACGTCTAGCGCCTCGCGAAGACGGGTCATTCGCTCCTCGTGCTCCAGCATCTTCGCGAAGAGCAGAAGAAACGTGGTCCCGTAGACCATGCCGTCGATGACTCCCATCAGCGCCCATCCGGCCATCTGGTCCTCGAGGGGGGTCAGCCCCCAGAGGCGGGGAACCGTCACGTAGTAAGGATAGAAGACCTCCTGCGCGAAGAGGGCGATCGACATCACCGGAAGCATGATGGGCACTACTGCGGCGATGACGTAGACCAACCTAAAGCCGTAGGGGATGTGGCCGTGGACCCTCGGGGCAGGGTTGATCAGGGGAAACCAGTAGAGGAGCGCTGCCGCGAAGAAGGACAGGTGTTGCGCGTTGTGGACGAGCTCGCTCCGAAGAGAGGCCTCGAAGCTGGCCGGAAGGTGCCACCCCCAGAGGATGACCATGTACACGACCCAGGAGACCGGCATCCACGTCAGCGCTCGGACGATGCGCCGCACGCGGGTCCCGCGGGTCAGGAGGCGCCCCAGACGGTGGCGGACGCGCCGAGGAAGCGCCCAGAGAACCACGGGCAACGGGGTCGCGAGCAGGAGGAGGGGAGGGGCGACCATCATCAGCAGCTCGTGCTGAAGCATGTGCGCGGTCAGGAGCCGGGACGCCAGGGGGTCGAGGGGGGACAGGAGCGCGGCGGCAATCGCCGCGAGCCCGGCCAGGTAGAGGGCGAGCTGCCAGGGGCTGGCCACCTGAGGCCGTCTGCGCCGGAGCCGCCACCAGCCGGTGATGTAGAGGGCTCCAAGCCCGACCACCACCAGAAGGACGTCAGGCCGCCAATGCCAGGAGCCCAGAACCGTCGTCACCGTCGCGTCCATCGTGCCCCGAAGTCCTCAGGGGATCCCCACTCCGACCACGAGCACATCGCGGCGGTCCACGGCAGCGGGCGGGGCAGCCCTGTTGGCGTCCGGTAGCAGGTCGAGTACCGCATTCGACGGGGCGTCACGCCGGGGGAAGCTGATCATCTTTCGGAGTGGCGCTCACGAGCCAGCCAAGCCACGCCACGCCCAACGTCATCGCCACGAGCACGATCGCGGTGGCCACCCGCGAGGCCTCCTTGAAAAGCTTGAGCGTCTCCGTGGGTAGCCCCGTAAACGCCAACCCGAGGACCGGCAAGAGAGGCATCCCGCATCCCGCCACACTGCACGGCCCCGCGGAAAGCCCCAGAACGCTCGTCACGGCACCCGCCACCCCTCCCTGTCGGCTCGCGCTCATCGTCCACCCACAGTGCCTCAGCTGATCTCGACGGTGGAACCAGAGGGCAAAATACGCTCCGAACAGTACCGACGTGAATATGATCCGCACTACGGCGGGGACGTCCACGACGAACCCCCATTCCACTCCCATCGGGTTCTCGGCGGTAAACCAGAACAGCGCGAGGTTTGAAAGGAATTCCAGCTTACGTCGAAGAGAAACGTCGCTCGAGGCAAGGTACTCGGGCAGCCTGGAGAGCCACGGGTTGATCGTCACATGCTGGACGGGCTTGCGGGCGATGGAGAGGACGACGACAGGCGCGACTAGATTGAAGACGCAGACGCCAAGTGCGACCGTCAAAAAGACTTTGGGGCGCGCGCGGACGGCGGTCATAACCCCTCGCATCGTCCTCGTGATCACTGTCAGAGGTCGGAGCCGCATCAGCCCATTCCTCACTCTCGCACGAGAAAGTTCCTAGCGCTCATACTGGCCGCTGGCTCGCTCCGGCAAATCGTTTTATTCCGATGGAACGATCTCGCGCCAAGGCGTGGATCACTCGGTCCGGTGGTCGATTGATTTCCCGAGTGGCGGGCATGGGTCCCGCTCAGGCATGCGCGTGGTTCATGACATGCTCGCTCACCGCGACGGATAGAGCTGGTAGAGCATCAGGTACACCATCACACCCGTAACGGAGACATAGAACCAGACGGGAAGCGTCCAGCGGGGGAGCCGCCGGTGCTTCGCGAACTGTTCCCGGAAAGCCCGATAGAGCAGGGTCAGCGCCACGGGCGGGATCGTCGCCGCCAGGACGGTGTGGGAGATGAGGATCGTGAAATAGAGCGGGCGAATCCAGCCCTGACCGGGGAAGGGTGTGAAGCCGGCGAAATACCGGAGAGTGAGATAGCTGAGGAGGAAGACGACCGACATGGCGAAGGCCGAGAGCATGCAGATCTTGTGCGCTGTCACCCGGCGGCGCCGAATGAAGTAGAAGCCGGTTAGCAGCAGAATCGCGCTCGTCCCGTTGAGGATCGCGTTAACCGCCGGGAGAGCCACGAGCAGCGAGGGGCTCATTGCCGACGCGCCCGGATGAACATGATCGCCGTCGTGGAGCGCGCTCGGCAGTAAAGAGAGGAGAAAATTGCTCCATATCGGAAATCCCGGTTCAGGACGAAGCCAGTCCGGGAGAGCTGCCCTTCGGCGGCCTCCGCCAGGAGGAGCACGTCGTCGACCAGCATGAGGGTACGCTCCACCTCGCGACCGAAGTCGGCGTGCCCCGGCGTGTCCAGGATCTTGATCTTGGTCCCGCGGTAGGTGATGGCCATGTTCTTGGCCATGATCGTGACTCCCTTCTTGCGCTCGAGGTCGATGGAGTCCAGGATGCACTCGGGGACCGATTCGTTCTCACGGAAGATGCCCGACTGCCAGAGCATGGCGTCCACGAGGGGCGGCTTGCCGTGATCCACGTGGGGGATGCTGGCGAGGTTGCGGAGGTCGGGACGGGAGGTCAGCGGGGCCACGTGACCGCCCCGATCCAGACGTAGCCGGCGAGCTGCACGATGACGCCGGCAATGAAGGAGAGGAACCCGAGGGCCACGGCCGCGCGCCACCAGCCCGGTTTGATCTGGAGGCGGACGCCGTCGCTCTTCATGCTCCAGTAGATGGCGGCGGCCAGGAGGAGCACCCCGCCGAACAGGCAGAGCGCGTAGCCGGGGAAGACGAAGCGGACGAACGGCATCAGGGACTCGCTTGACCACACCGGCATGAGCGCTGCCACCTCCAATCACAAAAATGGCGCGAAATCGTCCCCTCCCGCCCATCGCGGCGGTCAACGGCAAGCCCCGAGGCCGATGAGGGAGTCAGGACGCGGACGGCGCCCGTCCCGCGTGCGTTGGGCAGCTCACCTGCCGGAGGCCCCAGAGTGCGTTGACGATTAGGGCGATGACCGCCGCCGGAATGAAATAGGGCCTGACGGCGATCACGGCGACGGTGAACCCCGCCGCCAGCGAGCCCAGCGCGAGGACGAGGGTCGGCACGCAGCAGGTGAAGCCCGTCAGGAGGCCCGGCGCCGCGCCAAGGAGTCCCTTCAAAGGTCGGACTTCCCCTCCCGCCGTCCGCATCAGGCGCATCCTGGCCAGGGCCACCATGACGTTGAGACCGACAAGGCCCGCGAGCAGCAGGGTCAGGAGCAGGTTGGGGACGGAGAGATAGAGGGCGAGCCAGCGGAGGGGATAGACCGCCGCGATCGGCTCCCACACGAAGGGAGCGATCGGTTTCCACATCCTCGTAGGCCACTCCGGTACGATGACGGCCGAGGGAACGGGCGCCCCGCCGACCAGGTCCGAGCCGGGAGCGACCACAAGGCTCCCCACCGAATAGAGATAGGCGAGCGCGTAGAGAGCTGACGCGACCAGCCCGGTCCGGATGGCGACGCGGTCCGGGAACAGGAGAACCCGGAGTCCAATCATCTCCGCCGACTCCCCTACGTCTTTCCCGTTTCCAGCACCCGGGTGTCGGGGAAGAAGGCATACCAGGCGAACCACATGACGTCGTAGGCCGTCACCTGGCGCAGTTGCGTCCCGGCCAGCTTTCCCTCCGTGCAACGGCCGCTCGGGATCCAGACGGCGCCGGTCAACTCGTCAACGATCCGGCCTCCCTCGGACCGGAAGGTCAGGACCGTCGCCGCCGCCCGTCGCTCGTAGACGCCAACCACATGCAGGCCCTCGTCGTAGAGGGCGACCAATGGCAGGCCTTCGAGGGTCGCGTTCGCGACCCTCCGGGTCCGAAACTCCGCCTTCGGGATCGCGAGCTGGGCGCCGTTGGCCTTGACGCCCACCATGACCTTCTTTGCCGGAAAGCGGTTATCCGTGCCCATCACAGGGAAGAACGGGGGGCCGGAGTCGTAGTATGTCCCCGACCGCTCGTAGGAGCCGTAGGGATCAGTGCCATAGGCCCGGAGGTAGCCTGTATCGGTAGACAGGACCAGCGTCGGCGGATAGCGCCGGCGCCAGCGGGCCCACGTCGTCCACGCGAGGGGGATCTCCTCCAGTCGCGCCGCCTTGGCCGGGCCGGCGATTGCCGCGCCCAGGATCTGGGGCCAGTGGCTGTCGGTCTGCCGGTCATACATGAGGAGGTTGCTGTTGACCAGCTTGCCGGTGGTCCCGAAGGTCAGCATCGCCCCATCCACCGGGGACCGGCCGCGGAACGCGACCACAGAGCCCGTCAAGGGGCAGTAGGTAATTGAAACCTTCTCTCTCGGGACCTCCGCATTCACGACCTCGTGCCAGACCAGAATCTTCTGCGGGTACGCCTTGACAGCGCCCCCGTAGTCCAACCCGAACACGATGTCTCCCTCGCGGAGGAATTTGTCGGCCTCGGCCGCCGAGACGTACTTGGGCCGGTCAATGGGTGGAATGCCGTCCTTCGGGGGCCCGCCGGACTGGATGTTCTTCGCGAAGTCCTCGAGCGACCACGCCTTGGTCTTTGGGGCGGCCCCTGCGGGAAGTCCGGACCACGCCGAGGCCCCGGCGGCCGCCCCGACGCCCAGCGCGAGGAGGAACGCCCTCCGCGAGAGCCCCTCTTCGTTCCTCGAACCCTCCCTCCTCATCGGTCGCCACCCCCCAAGATCACTGCGGCCTGACCAGGAAATGGGCCCGCCGGTTCCTCGACCAGCACGCCTCGTTCTTCTCGGTGCACTGCGGCCGTTCCTCGCTGTAGCTGATGAGCGTGATCCGGTTGGCCTGAATACCCTGGCCAGCCAGGTAGTTGAACGTGGCCTTGGCCCGCCGCTCCCCGAGGGCCAGGTTGTACTCGTTCGTACCGCGCTCGTCGGCACGCCCCTCGATCAGGATCAAGGAGTTAGGGTTGGCCCTCATCCACTTCGCGTTCTCGTCCAGGATCTTGGCGTCGTCCGGGTGGATGTCATACCTGTCGAATTCGAAGTGGATGTCCCTGAGCGCGCCGGTGGCCATGAACTCTCGGGGCACCGGCGGCCGCGCGGGACCCGGGGTGCCAGGCACGGCAGGAATGCCGGGCGCTGTCGGAGCGCCACCGGTGCCCGGCGCGGCGACTCCAGGGACCGCGCCCGGGCCCGGCCCGGGCGCGGCCGGGGCCGGAGCGGGCGCAGGTGGCGCGGGTGCGGCGACTCCTGTCGTCGCGGGCCGCTTGGGGCACCCTGCAACGACCGCAGCAACGACCGTGAGGACAACGAGCGCGAGTCCGAGACGAATCAGTCGAACCATGCGAGAGCCTCCTTCTTGACATCTCCGTGGCTGGCCATCATCCCGGCGGAGTCGACACGTCGAGATCATGGGTGAGCGCATCGCTCACCGGACCCGTGACCCGGATACCGATCACCCAGCGCCCGGCCATCTCGAGCTGCAGGACACCCTCATAGGCGCCGGGCGCCGAGCCCGCGGTGGCGGGCGTCGGCGGGACGCTGTGGACGAGGGGCATGGACGGCATGTCGGCACTAAGCACCACGTTCGCCCCCTCGATGGGCTTGCCCGTCTGACGATCGGAGAGAGTGACCGTGCACCGGTAGCGAAGCCACCCCTTCTCCTGAGCGCAGGCCACTTGGGCTTTGACGGGGCTTGCGGCCGGCGAGCCGCACCCGCCAAGGGCCAGAACCAGCGGCAGGACCAGCAGGACGGCCCTCGATGCGCGGCCTTCGGCCCCGGATCCCTGACGCTCAGCCCGGGAGCGCCCCGCCGGCATCCCTCACGCTCCCGGCCCCGCGATTGCCAGAGAAACGTCCGAGATCAAGGGAGGCGCTACGAAAGGTCCTGGTGCATCCGTTCGAACTCATCCCGGTTGATCTCTCCCCTGGCGTAGCGTTCCCGGACAATTTCCAGGGAGCGGTCGGGACCCCGGTTGGGCTGCGAGGAATGCGCGCCGCTCAGCAGCCACTGAATCCCGGCGATCCCGATGATCACGAGGGCCAGGAGGCCGAGCCCCAGGAGGAGGTTAACCCACAGGGCCGCATTCATCCATCCGACCCCCATCATCCCGCCCATTCCCGCCATCATGTCTCGCATCACCTCCTGCATCGAGGCGTCCATGAATCGAAATCCCTCGCTCAGAAGCCCGGCCGGCTATGGATGAAGATGTGCAGGGCGCCCAGGGCGCCCCCGAGGACCAGGATCAGGAGCCCGAGCGCCAGGTTGAGCCGCAGCCAGGTGAGGGCCGGGAGTTCCCGCCATCGCCCGAGCGCCCACAGCCCCAGCCCCGCGAGCACCACGAACGCGCCGAGCTTGTAGAGGAGCAGACCGGCGTAAGGGACGCCGTACGGTTGGGCGAGTATGTCCCGGAGGTCGCCGAGGGTCAGCAGGCGTCCGGTCGGGGTGCTGTAGAGAAGATTATAGACCCCCGTGAGGAGCAGGAGGGCCAGCCCCGCCGTGTGCCAGAGCACCACCGGCCTCGGCGAGGCTCGCAGCCGGGACGACGCGCTCTCGCCGACGGAAAGGACGGCGAGCATGGCGAGGCCACCCAGCCAGACCGCCGCCCCGAGGAAGTGGAGCCCGCGGCCCGCCAGGTCGAGCGAGTCCCGCAACCGAAGAGCAGTGCCCGATGACGCGGAGAATAACGCCGTACTTGCCTCGCCGACCTGATCGACGAAGTCCACAACCCCGGTCACCGGCCCCGACACCCTGATCCGGAACTGCCAGGGGCCGGCCATCGGGAGGCGGACCGCTCCCCGATACGTCCCCGGCTCTCCGCCCGGCGAAAGCAGGACGGGGGGCACCTTGTGGACGCCCGGCATCGTGCGCATGTCCGCCAGGAGCTCCACCCGGGCTCCCGCCACGGGCTGGCCGTCAGAGGCTCGGAACACTCCGACGAG
>JACPSW010000058.1 GCA_016193045.1 Candidatus Rokuibacteriota bacterium
GTCCGGAGGCGCGCGAGCTCATGGTGAAGCTCGCGGCCAAGGCCGACGTGATGGTGGAGAACTACCGGCCGGGCACCTTCGACCGCTGGGGGATCGGCTACCGCCAGCTCCGCGACATCAACCCACGCCTGATCTACGTCTGGCTCGGCGGCTTCGGCGGCTGGGGGCCCGGGCGCGTGCGCGCCTCCTACGACATCCTGGGCCAGGCCCAGGGAGGCGCCTTCTCGATCACGGGCCAGCCCGAAGAGATGGGCGGCTCGCCATCGAAGCACACGATCTGGCTCGCCGACTACTGGGGCGGGATGATGGGGGCGCTGCACGCGCTCTCGGCGCTCTACTGGCGCGACAACGTCTCGGGGCAGGGGACCTTTCTCGAGTACAGCCAGGTCCACGGGGTCAGCCGCCAGCTCGAGTACGCCCTGCCGCTCTACGGCCGCCACGGAATCATCCGCGAGCGCTGGGGCAACTGGGACACCCAGCTGTGCGTCCACGGAATCATCAAGTGCGGCAAGTCGTCCTATCCGAAGTCGGACAACCCGCAGGAGCAGGAGGAGGGATACATCCTGATCTCGGCCTACGAGGACGCGGAGTTCGCCCGCCTGGCGAAGGCCGTCGGCCGGGAGAAGCTGGCGCGGCCGTACAAGACGCATGACGTCCGCGTGAGACCCGAGAGCCAGCGCAAGATCTACGCTGCGCTCGAGGCCTGGGCCAAGGACAAGACCAAGGAGCAGGTGGCCCAGATCCTCGACCGCGCGGGGATCGTCACGCAGCCCGTCTGGAACGCCAAGGAAGTCGCCGGCCATCCCCACTGGCGCGACCGGGGCTCCATCTTCTGGCTGGATGACCCGACCTACGGCGACCTGCTCTCTCAGGGGCCGGCCTACAAGATGTCGGAGACGCCGCCCCGGGTGAAGTGGGCCCTCAAGCCCATCGGGGCCGACAACGAGTTCGTCTACGGCAAGCTCTGCGGCCTGGGCGCCGAGGAGCTCAAGAAGCTCGAGGCCGACGAAATCATCTGACCGGAGCGATCACATGCTGCTGAAGTGCCCGAAGTGCGGCGTGAAGAACTACCTGGACCCCTACCCCTTCTGGAACTTCAAGGGGAGGACGAAGTGCGCCGGCTGCGACGCCGTGTATGCCGTCGAGATCGCCAACGGGAGCCCCTTGAGGTCGCCGCAGCCGGCAAGCGGGACGCCCAAGGATCCCGATCTCCTGCTCCCCGGCTTCGCCGATACGCCGGACAACAAGCCCGTGACCGGGGAGGGGAAGACGCGCCCGGCCCCGCGGGCCCGGGCCGACATCTACGGCAAGCCCAAGCCCATCGTGCGGAATTCTCGCGGCCGCCTGGTGGCCGGCCGCCCCCTCAAACCCGAAGAGCTGATCGGCTCCCGCGCGCGCTACGTCGCGGAGGGGAAGGAACCCAAGTGAGCGAGTCCTACTTCGACTGGACGCGGAAGCTCTTCGATCGGGCGCGGATCTTCGACAAGCCCGAGGCCCTGCGGGGAATCCGCGTCCTCGAGCTGACCACCCTCGTCCTCGGCCCCACCACCGCCGACTTCCTCGGCGAGTTCGGCGCCGAGGTCGTCAAGGTGGAGCTGCCCCCCGGCGGGGACACCATGCGCTACGTGACGCCCGAGGCCACCTACTGGCAGAACGCGTCGCTCGGGTTCTTCCCCGAGAACCACTCCAAGTACCACGTGGGGATCGACCTCCACGCCCCCGAGGGCAAGGAGCTGTTCAAGCGGCTGGCGGCCAAGTCGGATGTCTTCGTCGAGAATTTCAGGGCGGGCACCCTCGACAAGTGGGAGATCGGCTACCGGCAGCTCCGTGAGGTAAGCCCGCGCCTGATCTACGTGGCCGCCTCGGGCTTCGGCCAGTGGGGGCCGTTCTCCCAGGGCCGCGCCTCCTATGACGCCGTGGCGCAGACGGTGAGCGGCATGATCGGGATCACGGGATTCCCCGACCGGCCCCCGATCCTCTGCGGCATCTTCGTCGGGGACTGGTTCGGGGGGCTGATGGCTTCCACCGCGGCGCTCGTGGCGCTCCATTACCGTAACCGGACCGGCGAGGGCCAGTTCATCGACCTGGCGCAGTCGGAGGGGCTGATCCGCGCGCTGGACTGGACGTGGGTCCGCCACGGCCTGACGGGACAGGACCGCGGCCCAGCGGGGAACCGGGACGACGCCATCGTGCCGGCCGATTTCCTGGCCTGCCGCGATGGGTTCGTGGCCCTGGCCGCGGGGAGGGACGAGGAATTCCACGGCCTCTGCGCGGCGATGGGAAACCCGGTGCTGGCCAGGGATCCGCGCTTTGCCACCCTGGAAGCGCGCCAGCTTCCCGTCAACGCCGAGGCGCTCCTCGCGCTCATCAGGAAGTGGGCGGCGGTCCAGTCGCGCGCGGAGCTCGAGGGGCTGGGGGAGAAGCACGGCTTCGCGTGCGCGCGGGTGGCGAACGCCGAAGACCGTTACCGTGACGAGCACCTCCGGGAGCGGGGGACGGTCTGGCAGTACGATGATCCCCTGTACGGCCCGATGGTGGAGCAAGGGCCCGCTCCCAAGCTGTCGGCCACACCCGGCCGCATGCGCTGGGCGGGCAAGCCGGTGGGCTGGCACAACGAAGAAGTGCTGACCCGTCTCCTCGGGCTGTCCCCAACCCGGATCAAGCAGCTGGAGGAGAAGAAGGTCGTCGGCCGGTGGGCCGAACGGCCCGGGGCGAAGCCCCCCGATGAGTGGCTGAAAGCACACGCGGAGCAACAACGGTGAGGGCGGGCCGGCTCTAAGGCCCACGGGTAGGAAAAGGAGCAGCCGTGACGACCGAACCGCACTCCTGGCCCCGGTACGCGAAAGAGATCACGGACCCCGCGCTGGTCCACGAGAAGCCGGAGGCGCTCGACGACCTGCGGGTGCTCGACGCCAGCAGCGGAAACTTCGCCGCGCTGTTCGCCTCGTCGATCCTGGCGGAGTTCGGGGCCGAGGTGATTCGCCGGGAGCCTCCGGGCGGCGACGTGGCCCGGCTGTTCTCCCCTCAGGGGGTGAAGCACCGGGGCACGGGCCTGGCCTACCTGGTCGAGGCGCGGAACAAGCGGCACATCACGCTCAATCTGGAAATGCCGGCGGGGCGCGAGCTGTTCGCCCGCCTGGCCCGCCACGCGGACGTCGTGATCGAGAGCGCCAGGCCGGGGCAGATGGATGCCTGGGGCATCGGCTACCGGCAGCTCAGCGCGGCGAACCCGCGGCTGATCTATCTGGCGTTCTCCACCCACGGCCAGTTCGGCCCCCGGGCCACCTCGCCCATCCCGGATTACGACATCACCAATCAGGCCCTCTCGGGCACGCCCTACACGACGGGGGAGCCGGCGGGGGAGGGAACGCCCGAGTCCTCGGTTCCGACGAAACAGGGCAACTGGATCGCCTGGTACATCGGCGGCGGGTGGGGCGCCTTCGCCGTGATGACCGCCGTGATCTGGCGGGCGGCCTCCGGGCAGGGGCAGTTCATCGACTGCTCCCCGGCCGAGGCGGAGATGCGCTTCACGGACTACGACGTGCACTGGTACCATGCGAGCCAGCGGATCCGCGAGCGCCTGGGGGCACTGAACGTCAGCGTCTTCCCCTACACCCTCATCAAGACGAAGGATTCGTACTCGTTCATCGCCGGCTTCTCGGACATCAACTGGGCCGGTCTGACCAACATCATCCAGCGCCCGGACCTCAAGGAGCGCTTCCCGACGACCAAGACCCGGATCGGGGAGAGCAAGCTGCTCCACCGGGAGCTGGAGGGCTGGGCCGCCACCCTCACCTCCCAGGAGATCCTCGACCGGGTCCAGGACTACGTGGCCAACAAGCGGGGCCCGGGGACCGTGGCCTCCGCCCGCCTCAACCGGCCCTCCGATACCCTCGCCGAAACTCATTGGTGGGAGCGGGGGGTTTTTGAGAAGATAGAAGACCCAGACTACGGGGAGCTCCTGCTGCAGGCTGTGATTTAGCATTCATGGCCGGCATTGAAGCACTGACCAGGAACGCCAATGTGGTACTTGCGTCTGTAATCATCCCTTTGCTTCTGATGACCTTTTTTACTCTGGTTAGAAGACGTGTCGGGAATTCTGTAACTGCCATGCCGGACGTGTTAGTCTTTTTGGTCGTTATCGACTTCTACTTCGCTAGCCAGCCTGACCCCTGGGTTCGAATTGTCAATCAGTCTCTGGCGGGTTTTTTCCAGGCGTTGTTTATTTCTCTTGGTCTGCTTGCTGCAATAGTCTTTATTTTCAGCCTTACTGTCGAAAGGCGACTTATTCGGTTTTGGGTGAAAAGGACTTTTCCACAAACAATTCATCTCATGCCTCCGGACATAGCCCATGAGAGGTTTCCGTATTTGGGCGTTATGGGCTCCTGGTTTCTGATTGCTTGTATCGTCGGGTTAAACGCTCTGCCGTTTGCACAAAGGTGATGGGAATGGATTTCTTTATTCTTGCGATCGCGGTTGTTCTCTTGAGTCTATTTCTCAGTGCAGGACTTCTGATCGTATTTATTAACTGTGGCGTGTTCCCTCGTCCAGAGGCCGATGACTTTGTAGGCTGGCTTTACTGGCGAAAGGATTCCCCAGCTCGAAGGGCATTGGAAACTGCTACGGTGCGATCTCTGATTGCAGGTCTAGCGGAATGGCCAGTGATGACCGCCGGAACAGAGAACGCCGTATTCTTGCGAGAGCAGCCTGAAGAAACCTATTTCGATTTCATTCCGAAAACAGGAGGTGTGGCGGCTGCCGGCAAAGAAGCACTGATACTGGCAGCATAAGAACCGATGCCCGGCCAAATCCCCACCCACGTCTTTACGATATTGTGCGAGGATATCCGAGGAGAGGAACGCGGAAAGATTTCTCTTCTTGGCATCTATAGCGAGAATATTTATTTCAAAGAGCATCCGATGAGAATGCGGTCCCTGGCATTTTACAACCGCTTCGCCAGAGGAAGGGGCACCTTTTCGGTAACAGCGAAGTTGCGAAGCCTATCTTCCGAGCTCCTCAAGCCGGTTGAAATCAAAGACATCGCCTTTCCGAAATCGAAAGATTCTGAATTCACGCATCTCGGCATAGGATTTACGGCGGTTGAATTTAAGGAAGAGGGATTGCACGAATACCAGCTTTATTTTGATGACATTCCTGATCCAATAGTACGAATACCCTTTGGCGTCTATATAAACCCCGGGGTTTTTGGTGGTTCGTGACACGTTTTACCGAAGGTGGGTGGCCAACAAGCGGGGCCCGGGGACCGTGGCCTCCGCCTGCCTCAACCGGCCCTCCGATACCCTCGCCGAAACTCATTGGTGGGAGCGGGGGGTTTTTGAGAAGATAGAAGACCCAGACTACGGGGAGCTCCTGCTGCAGGCTCCCCCGTGGAAGATGTCCCGGACGCCGCCCCGGATCATGGGCGTGCCGGCCGGTGGGGGCGGACAACGAGATGGTGTACCTGAAGTACCTGGGCCTGGGCCGGGAGCAGCTTCGGGCCCTGAAGGCCGAGGGTGTGATTTAGCGTGCGGGACCGGGAACAGAAGGAGGACGCGATGGGCTTCAAACTGGTGAGTGTGGCCCTGATGGTGGGCATGGTCCTGAGCGGGCCCCTGGCGCCCCTGGCCTGGGCGCAGGAGAAGACCGAAGGGCAAATGGCTCCCGCCAAGAAGGACGACGGCGCCTGGGAGTTCGGGGCGGCGGTGGTCAACACCGTGCACGTCCCGGGGAAGGCGGTCCTCTGTGGGCTTGGTGCGGTGTCAGGGGTGGCCGTGCTCCTGCTCACCTTCGGCAGCGGCTACGCGGCGACGGCCCGTATCTGGGAAGAGGGGTGCGCGGGCCGGTGGGCCGTCACGGCCGCCGACCTGAAGCCGCAGTCGGAGGAGACCGGTTTCCTCATGGACCGGCCGGACTACCGGCAGGAAGACTACCAGCGAACGCAGTAACCACGACCGAGAGGACGCGATGGCGGAGATCCTGTGCCCGAGTTGCCAGCACTTCGCCCCGGCCCTGGACCCCAATATCGCCAGGGCCTTTCTCGGGGCCTGCAAGAAGAAGGAAGCGCCCTTTCTTCTGATCTTGCCGAAGGAAGGCGTGACCGAGTGCCCCGTGTACCTCAAGGCGGCGAAGCCGGCTCAGGTGACGCACCCCGCCGGGGCGGGGCCGGGGTCGGCCGCCACGGCCGCGGCCCCGGCCGAGACGCGCGTGGTTTTCTTCTACTCCAGCGCCGCCACGCCGGGGGAGCAGTTTCCGTGCGACCCGAAGCAGGCGCTGTCCCTCCTGGGGCAGCTCCGGGCGAAGGGGGTGCAGTGCGAGGCCCGGGATGTCGCCAAGCAGAAGGACCTGTTCCCCGACTACCACAAGGCCGTGACCGGTCCCAGCGCCCAGAAGCGCCCGGTCTTCGGGGCCAAGGGCGCGCTCGAGGAGGACTTCGGCCGCCGGGTGCCGGCGCTCATGATCTTCGAGGGCGATCGCTACCCGACCGAGGTCTTTCCCCGGATGGACCGGGAGCTGAACCGGGTCCTCGGCGTGGAGGAGGCTCTGGGTCGCCTGCTGAAGTAACAAGTCCCTCGTGCCGGGACAAGTGACGAGCATGACGAGGCCCGAGGGAGGAGCCCACCGGAGGCGTACGCGGTTGTACGTTGAGGACGGGCGACGACCGAGAACGAAGTAAGGCGAAGTCAATTGGCACGGCACCATGGGAAAGATTCCGGCTGACTATCTGCCCCCGAAGGAGCTCTGGCCTCGGCGGATCTACAGCCTGGCCGAGCACAAGGGCTATCCGCAGAAGCTGAACTCCACCGAGGAGCTGGTGGACCGCCACGTGGAGGCCGGTCGCGGCGACCGGGTGGCGATCCTCTTCGAGGACCAGAAGATCACCTACAGGGCCCTCCAGGCCTCCGTCAACAAGCTCGGCTCGGCGCTCAAGGGGCTCGGCATCGAGGAGGAGGACCGGGTTCTCCTGCGCTCCCCGTCCATCCCGCCCGCCCTCGTCGCCAACTTTGCCGTCATCAAGCTCGGGGCGATCGCCGTCCCGACGTCGCCCCTCTTCTCCCGCGCCGAGCTCGCCCACGTGGCGGCGAACACGGAGGCCGTCGCGCTGATCGTGGCGGCCCCGCTGCTGGAAGAGGTGGAGAAGGCCCGCGCCGACCTCAAGACGATCAAGCACGTCGTCGTCATCGGGGGCGAGCCGGCGGACCTCCGGGCCAAGGGGTACATCCCCTACGGCGAGCTGATCGCCAAGGGCTCGGACGCGCTCCCGCCCGTTCGGCGGGACCGGATGGCGATCTCGGTGCTCCTCTTCACCTCGGGCACCACGGGCCTGCCGAAGGGCACCGTCCACTTCATGGAAGAGGCGCTGATCGTGCCGGACGGCTTCGGCAAGCACGGCTGGCGCGTCACGGAGACCGACGTGATCGGCGGCCCCGCGCCGCTCTCGCTGGCGGCCGGCTACTCGACCCAGGCCGTCATCCCGTTCCGCTTCGGGGCGGCCGTGTCCCTGCTGCCGCGCTTCACGCCCGAGGGGATGTTCGAGCTGATCCAGAAGCACCGCGTGACGATCGTCTCGATCCTCCCCACGGCCTACCGGAAGATGCTCCAGGTGCCGAACGCCGAGAAGACCTACGACCTCTCCTCGATCCGGGTGTGCACCGGCGGCGGGGAGTCGCTCACCGCCCAGACCTACCATGACTGGAAGGCCAAGTTCGGGCAGGAAATCTTCGAGGGGCTCGGGACCACGGAGATGATGTTCGTCTTCATCTCCTCCGCCGTGACCCGCAAGGTGAAGCCCGGCGCCATCGGGCCGGCCGTGCCCGGCTACGAGCTGAAGGTCGTGACCGAGGACGGCAAGGAGTGCAAGCCCGGCGAGGTCGGGCTCCTGATCGCCCGGGGCCCCACGGGGACGGTGTACTGGCGTGATCCGGACAAGCAGCGCTCCGCGGTGAGGAACGGCTGGTGCCGGGCGGGGGACTTCGTCACCCTGGACGAGGACGGCTACGTCTGGTTCCTGTCCCGGGAGGACGACCTGATCAAGTCCTCCGGCTACCGGATCGGCCCCGAGGAGATCGAAGAAGCGCTGGCGAAGCACTCGGCCGTTGCGGACGTTGGCGTCATCGGGGTCCCCGACGCCGTGCGCGGCCAGAACACGCGCGCCTACGTGGTCCTCAAGCCCGGCGTGACGACCTCGGAGGCGCTCAGGCGGGAGCTGACCGAGTTCTGCCGGGACAAGATCGCGGTGTACAAGCTCCCGCGCGAGATCGACTTCGTCGAGAGCCTGCCGCGCGCGCCGGGTCCCGCCGGCCCGGGCACGGGCAAGCTCCTCCGCCGCGTCCTCCGCGAGCGCCTCAAGGCTTAGCCCCCTTCGGGGGGCCAGGTCTTGCAATCACGCATTGCCGCCCTGCCTGGCATACCGGGAATTGCTGGATTGCAAGACCTGACCCCATGTGGAAGGTCGTCGCCCTGTTCGTGGTTCTCCTGCTGGGGTTTGCCCTCGGCATCTGGGGGACCTACCGTGCGGTCTATCCCGAGAAAGGCGTGCATCGGCTCACCGCGGTCTTCCAGTCGCGGGTGGGAGAAACAGGTCTTCTCGTGAGTCACGAGGCCGCCCCCCCGCTCGCGATGGGCTCCATGGAGCTGATGGCCTTCGACGTGGAATCGACGACCCTGCTCGATCAGGCGGGGCTCAAGCCCGGCGACCGGGTGCGCCTCACGATCCGCCAGACCCCCGACCGCCTCCTCGTCGTCAGGATCGACCGGCTTCCCTGAATCCTCAGAACCAGCGGCGCAGCCACCACTTCTCGAACCAGATCTTCCCCCAGTGCCACAGGCGCCCGGGGTTGCGCAGCTTCAGCACCGGCGCCGGCTCCGCGTAGAAGCTCCCTCCGGCATAGGCGGCCACACCGTGGCCCATTTCCAGGATTCAGTAGCCGTCGCCGTCGAAGACCTTCGGCGTTCCGCGGCGCGTGATCTCCGCCGCGATGTTGTGGGCCACCACCTCGGCCTCGTGGTGGGCGAAGACTCCGGCCTTGGGAAGCATCAATCCGACCGGTAGCTTGATCGCCGTGATATCGCCGAGGGCATAGACCCCGCCCTGGGCGGTCTGGAGCGTCCGCCGGTCCACCGGCACCCACCCGGCCTCCCCTGCCAGTGCCGACTCCTTGACCACGGCCGGGCAGCGGTGGGGCGGAATCGCCACGAGGAGGTCGTAGCCCGCGCGCTCCCCGTTCTCGAACACCAGTTCGCGGCGGTCGGGTTCGACTGTCTGGAGCTTGTGGAGAGGGTGGAAGTCGATCCCCTTGCTCGCGACCATGGCCTTCACGGCCTCGCCCAGCGCCTTGCCGGCGACGGGCATGGGGAGCGGCTCGGGAGTGTAGATGTCCACCCGCGCCCGCTCGCGGAGCCCGCGCTTCCGAAGGGAGGCCTCGATGAGCATCGCCGCCTCGTAGGGGGCTCCGGGGCACTTGAAGGGCAGGCTCGCCACCGTCACGGCGACCCGGCCTTCTTTGAACGACGCGAGGGCCTGGCGGAGCCCGAGGACGCCGTCCAGGTCGTAGAGGTTATGGCCCCCTTCGGCCAGGCCGGGCACCGCCTCCGGCCGCCCCTCGGCGCCGAGGGCGACGATCAGGTAGTCGCCGGAGATCTGCCGCCGCTCGGTTCTGACCAACCGCCGCGCCGGATCGATCTCCCGGATCTCCTCTTGCACGACCTCGATTCCCTTCCGCTCCAGCCGCCTCAGGTCGCGGGTGATCTCGCGCGGCTCCCGCCAGCCGAGCATCATCCAGAGAAAGGACGGGGTATAGACGTGCTGCGCCGCGCGGTCCACCAGCACGACCTGGTGCCGCCGGTCGAGCCGCCGCCTCAGCGTATTGGCCGCAACCAACCCCCCCACGCCGCCACCGAGAATCACCACCCTAGCCATGGCTCGCTCCTAGACGCGCTGTCCCGTGATCACGACAAAGGTGGCCCGGGCGGGCATCCACCGGGCCGCCACTGCTTCCCAGCGTTCAAGATAGCGCACGGCGCGTCCTCGGAGAATCGGAAGAAAGCACACCGATCCTCGCGACCGGAGTTGCCGAAAGCCGTGCTCGTCCATCATCCGTCGTAGCTCCCCGGGGCTGAGGGACGTATCGAAGCTGGGAGCGGCCTCAGAAGGCATAGCGGACGACGGCGTAGAGGTTCGAGTTTCCCTCGAACTGGCCATACTCGGCGCGCCGGGGGCCGCCGAAGAGGTTGACGCCGAGGGCGGCCCACAGGGCGTCCGTCACGTTGTACTTCACCTCGGGATTCACGTAGAAGTCCCCCTCGTTGGGGCTTCCGAGGACGAACAGGCCGAGCCTGAGCGTCTGGTTCCAGAGAAGCTGGGTGAGCCGCGCCGTGAGGACATGGCGGATGGTCGGGCGGTTGGCCATTCCGGGCCCGCGGGTCGCCCGGTATTGGTCGTGGTCCTCCATGACGTCGCCGGCGTACTGGAGGCCCAGCGTCAGGTCCGGAGCCAGCTCCCGCTGGTAGCCGGCCAGATACTTCCCCCGGGAGTTCTCGACGGCGGGGTTCCGCCCCGACCGGTCCCGCCGCGAATCGTAATAGCCCCCCTCGAGGCTCACCACCCCGCCGAGCGCGGCCCCCTGGGCGCTCCAGCCGTAGACGTCGAGCGGCGGGAAGAAGAAGCGGAGGCGCGGTCCCGGCTCGACCTCCCCCGCCGGGGCCCGGTGGAACCCGCGGTAGGCGTAGAGCGAGAGGTCCCATCCCGCGACGTTCCTGAACAGCCGGAGCCCCGCCTCGGTGCGCTCGAGCGCGGGAGAAGGGTCGTCGGTCTTCCGGTGCTCGATGGCGGCCATGGGGTCGTTGAAGCGGAGCCGCCCCCCCGCCTCGGGGAGCGTGTCGGGCTCGAAGCGCGGAACGAGCACGACCTGGAGCGACGTGCCGGCCCAGTGGCCCGTGGCCGAGAGCCCGTCCGACCCCTTTTTCAGATATTCGAGCGGGAGGCCGGAGATGAAGGCCACCCAGTCCTTGGGGAAGACGTCGTTGATGAAGATCAGGTCGCCCACGCCCCAGGTGACGATCTGCCGTCCGAGCCTGAGGTCCACGGCCGGAAATCTGAGGTCCAGGTAGCCTTCCCGCAGGTCGCCGTCCACCTCGCCGCCCACGGCATCGCCGATCAGCTCGCCCTTGGCGACGAGCCCCCACCACCCACCGCGCGGCGTCAGCTCGAGGCGCGCCCGCCCCTCGCCGAGGACGAACTCCTCCCGGCAGGCGAGCCGCTGGGTTCGCGGGCAGCGGTCGGGCTGGATCAGCCGGTAGGCCGACGCGGCCTGGACGAAGCCGTGGAGCGGGATCTCCTCCGCCGCGGCGGCCGCGCGGGCGACCAGGAGCGAGGCGAGGAGGAGGAGCCCGAGCCGGCGCCTCACCGGGAGAGTTCAGCCGGCGGCGCCCGAAGGGCGCGCTCGCTGAAGAGGTCGGGGGAGAGCTTCTGGTTGTAGCGAACGTCGGCCAGGACGGACTCGCTCCGGTGGCCCGTCTGGACGTTCTTCATGAGGCGCTTGGTGACCGTCCAGAATCCCTGGATCTCCTTCAGCTCCTCGGCCGTGAAGAGGCGCGAGAGCTCGCCGCGCCGATCGTAGTATTCCTCTTTCAGCGGAAGCCAGGTGGCCTTGTCGATCCAGGATACCTTCCGGCTGAAGTCCACGCTGGCCGGGTCCTTCGGGGCGCTCTGCACCACATAGGCGCCCCGCTCGCCGACCTTCTCCTCCCTGACCAGCTTATGGGTATCTTCCTCGGGCTCCCGGCCGGAGACGTCCTCGTAGGAGAAGTCCGAGCCCGCGAAGCTCGACCGCTTGTCGCTGGCCGCGATCCGGCGGACCAGCTTGAGGGCCGGGACGTAGAGCCAGCGGTCGTCGTCCTTCCCCGGATACTTCCACACCAGGAACGTCATGTCGCGCACGTCCGGCGGCCGGTGGAAGTAGATGAAGTACCGCTGCTCGCCGCCGTCCTGGAGGTCCCGCCGCGACATGGTGAGCTCCCGGACCCGCTCCTTGCCGTCCCGCGACACGAGGCGCATCGTCACGCGCGCCCGCATGTCCTCGCCGGGGTAGAACATCGCCAGGTGGGCCTTGGCCATGATCTCCTCGGCCGCGGGCTGGGCCGCCGCCGGAGTCACGAGGGACAGGACCGCTGCCAGGATCAGCCACCCTCCTGCCCGCATGGTCACAGCCATCTGATCTCTCCCGCGAGAATCCGCCGGCCCAGGGCGCGCCGCCCCAGGAGCGTCACGAGGGCCGGGAGAAAGAGGAGCGTCGCCACGAAGCTCCACGCCATGAGCAAGGCGAAGAAGACGCCCACGGTCACGTAGGGCGTAAGGGTCGAGAAGACGAGGGGGAGGAAGCCCAGGGTGACGACGATGGCGTTCCGGGTGATGGCCTTCATCGGCAGCCCGAAGGTGAAGCGCTGGGCCGCGTCCAGGTCCCTCACCTCCCGGTACCGGGTGCGGAAGCGCTGGAGATAGTGGATCGCGAGGTCGATGGCGAGCCCCAGGGACAGGGAGGCGCAGACGGCGACGGGCATGTCGTAGTCCTTCCCGGTCAGCCCGACCAGGCCGTAGGAGAAGAGGATCGCGACGGTCAGCGGGGCCATGGAGACGAGCCCAAGCGTCGCCGAGCGGAAGAACCACACCATCAGGAGGAACACGAAGACAAAGCTTCCCAGGACGGCCTCCAGCATACCGCGGACCATGATCTTTTGCCAAACGACGTTGATATAGGTGAGCCCCGACCAGCGGAGCGCGACCCCGGGAGGAGGCGGGGTCGTCCGGGCGAACTCCCCCACGGCCCGTTCGACGCGCTCCATCTCGACGTTGTCGCCGCGCTTGAGCTGGACCCAGATGTGGGCCTTGCGGTAGTCGGAGTCGAGGAAGTTGTCCAGGTCGGTGGGCTTGCCGCTCGTCAGGAAGAGGAAGAGCTCCTGGCCGATGGCCTCCTCGCTGTCGGGGAGTCGCCCGCCGTCGGCATCGCCCCTGAGGACCCAGTCCACCCGCTTGACGATGTCGGCAGCCGAGGAGGTCTTCCCGACGGGCGGCGTCCGCTCGAGGTGCCCCTGGAGCCGCTCGATGTAGCCCATGACGTGGGGGCGCTTGATCGCCTCCGGCTCCCCCCCGTCCACCACCAGCGAGGCCATGTAGGTCCCGCCAAAGCGCTCGTTCATCACCCGGTCGGCCACCCGGATCTTGTGGGAGGGCTTGAACCAGTTGACGGGGTTGTCGTTGACCCGGATCCGGCCCACCCCCCAGACCGCCACGACCAGCGCCAGAACCCCCAGCGCGAGCACCGTCCCCGCGCGCCGCGAGACGAACCCCGCGATCCCGGGCAGAAGGCGACCGATGAGCCTGTCGATCCCCGGCTCCCTCCCCGAGGCCTGGGCCAGCCCCCTCAGGCGCTTGTCGCCGATGAGGACGATGGCCGCCGGAATGAAGGTGAAGGTCAGGACCCAGGCCGCCATGATCCCGAAGGCGGTGAAGGCCCCGAACACCTGCACGGGCGGGATCCGCGCCATGGCCAGCGAGCCAAACCCGACGGCGGAGGTGAGGGA
Organism: Candidatus Rokuibacteriota bacterium; assembly: GCA_016193045.1. Classification (GTDB taxonomy): domain Bacteria; phylum Methylomirabilota; class Methylomirabilia; order Rokubacteriales; family CSP1-6; genus CSP1-6. Next base: position 13,576 of record JACPSW010000058.1, read on the forward strand.
GGTATACAGGCACGGCGTGAAGACCTCGTCCATGGTCTCGAGGAGCGCCCGGCGCATGTCGCCCAGGCGCCGGTAGTGCTCGTAGAAGTCGCTCAGGATGTGGACCGAGTCCAGGACCGCGATGGGCATGAGGAAGACCGGGATCATGCTGCTCATGATGTGGACGGTGAAGCCCGAGCCGATCAAGGCCCCCATGGTCCAGAGGACCGAGGCCATGGCCACCCCCATGGGGATCAGGATCAGGGAGACCCGGCGGAAGAGGACGAGCAGCAGGAGGAAGATGAACCCCATGGCCAGGGGGGCGGTCACGGCCATCTGGAGGAACATCTCGAAGCCGAAGGTGTCCTCCGCCACGGGCAGGCCCGCGATGTGGAAGGACTGGCCTGGGAGCTGCTCGCGGGCGAGGATCGCCTCGATCTCCTTCGAGATCCGATGGCTCTGGTCCTTGGCCTGGATGGGAACGTAGATGGCGAACGCCTTGCCGTCCCGGTCTGCCAGCTTGTCGGCGAAGAGCGGGTTCTTCGCCAGCGCCATTCGGAGGACGGCCATCTCGTCGGCGTTCCCGGGAACCCGCTCCATGATAGGGCGGACCGAGAGCGTGTCCGCCGACGACCGCACGTCGTCGGTGGAGGTGAGGGAGAGGAGATCCTCCAGCACCACCCCCTTGATCCGGCTGATGCCGTCCACGATCCTCGCGTAGCGTTCGAGCACCTCGGGGCGGTACACGCCGGCGGGATCCACCAGGCCGACCACCAGCATGTCGTGGATCCCGAACTCCTTCTTCACCTGGCGGTAAAAGACGCGGTCGGGCTGGTCGGCCTCGAGCATGTTCTCCGGATCCGTGTCGATCCTGATCCGGGGAAACTGGCTGGCGAAGAGGAGGGTCACCGCAAGCGTCAGCACGAGAACCAGCCTGGGGCGATCGACCGAGAAGAGGACGAGGCGCCGCCTCATGACAGCCTCAGAGCGCGCCGATCACGCGATCGTGCTCGCCGACAAGGAGGGCGACGACCCCGGCGCGATCCATCGTCAGGGCGCGGTTGTCGGGTTTGACCCCGCGGCAGGCGAGATCCTCTGCCAGGACGAGGCAGCGGACGCCCCGCACCAGGAGCCGGTCGAACGACGACCGGGCCTCGCGGGGCGAGCAGTCGCTTCCGAGGAGGACTGCGTCCTGAAGACAGCAGAGCGTGAAGGTCAGGTGTCTCTCCATCGCGTCAAGTCCGCGCGCCGCTCCGCCGGGCGCCGGCCGTGGCCGCTTTGACCAGCCGCCGCCCCTCGGAGAGCTGCTCGAACAGCACCTCCCGCATGATGTCGAACGCGCGGAGGATCTTGGGGTTGGCGATCCGGTAGTAAATCGTCACGCCTTCACGACGGGTCAGGACCACCCGCCGCGCCTTCAGGAGGGCGAGGTGCTGGGAGAGGTTCGGCATGCTCGTCCCGACCCGCCGCGCCAGCTCGGCCACGGCTATCTCCCGGTCCCGCAGCGCGTTGAGGATCTTGAGCCGCGTGGGGTTCGACAGGATCTGGCAGACGCTCGCGTGCAGCTCGTAGATCCGGTCGTCGGTCTTCTCCCCGCGCGTCACGATTCGTTATTTAAGCAAGTTAGAAACTAATGTCAAGCTCATTCTTTGCGGGGCAGGGCGCGGAGGAAGCGGACGAGGTCCTGGATCTGGGCGTCGGAGAGATGGAAGCCGAAGGCGGGCATCCCCGGATTTCCGATGGGGGCGCCGCCGTGCTTGATGATGTCGAAGAGGTACTCGTCGGAGAGGGCCCGCATCCGGCGCGGATCGGCGAGATTTCCCGGTCGAATCAGGAAGAGCGTCGCGCGCCAGGAGCCGTTGCCGCTCGGCCCGTGGCAGGTGAGGCAGTGGGCGAAGTAGAGCCGCTGGGCCGGGGAGGCGTCGGGCGGGGGAGTCGGCGGGGGCCAGAAGGCGACGAAGACCACGACGTTGAGGACGATCACGCCGAGGGCCCCCAGGACGATGAGCCAGCGGGGTCGCATGGAGCTATTGTCGCGCGAGCAGGGCGTCGAGGAGGAGGACCAGGCGCTCCAGATCGCGCGCCTGGCGGAGCCGGGAGCGCCACCCCCCTTCGGATGGGAAGGCGTGGGTGAAGCCGTCGAAGATGACGAGGCGCCCCAGGTTCGGGGCGGCGCGGGCGAGCCGCGCGCTCTCGGTGTAGGGGATCGAGTCGTCGTCGCGGCCGTGGGCGATCAGGAGCCGGGCGCTCACCTGGCCGATCGCCGCGGAAGGCGAAAGGCGCCGCAGCCGCTCGCGCATCGCCGGCGTCAGCGACGCCAGCAGGTCGGCCACCCGGTCCCGCCGCTGGTTCTCGACGAGGGCCAGGAGCCGCCACCCCTCGACCCCGAGCTTCCCCAGCTCCGCCCTCACGTCCTCGTCGGGGTTGGCGAGCTTTCGGTCTGCCAGCCGCTGGAGCCGCGCGCCCTCGGAGGGGTTCTCCACGTACGGGACGAGGGCGGCGAGGAGCTTCCAGCGGTTGTACGACTGCTGCCCGACCTGGCGCCAGTGTCCATCCTCGTCGAACCAGCCTGTGGTGATGAACGCGATCACGTTCGCGAGGTCCCAGTAGCCGCCGAAGCTGCCGGCGATGGCGATCTGCTCCCGGATCCTGGGGTCCGCAGCGGCCAGGAGGGCCGGCCCCGCGCCGAAGGAGAAACCCAGGATGCCGGTCGGGCTCCCGCCTTCGGCCCTGAGGACCTGCACGGCCCTGATGATCATTTGCACATCGCCGTCCGCGACGTGAAAGGCGCGCAACCCGGGAAAGTCGGGGGCCAGCACCAGGAAACCCGCGCGCGCCAGGCTCTGCGCGAGGCGCTGAAAGGCCGGATGGTTCTTGCCCTGGCGGGAAAGCCCGGGCACGAGGACGAGACCGCCGCGGGGCCGGCCGTCCGGGCGATAGCGGTCGGCCGTGCTCCCATCGAAGGCAGACGGCTCGCGGACGGCCGATTGAACCGTAGGCACCCAGCCCGGGACGAGGAGGTCGAGGGCCAGGAGGTGTGCCGACGCGAGGCGGCTCAACCTGGGGGCGGCCAGGAGGACGAAGGCGGCCAGGGCGAGGGCAAGGCCGCGCCTCATCCCGTCGGCTGGTCCACCCCGCCGGGGATCAGTTCGATGAGGCTCCGGCGGAGGCGCTCATCCTGGAGGAGCCCGGTGCCGGGGCCCGAAAGCACCACGTGGCCTTCCTCCAAGAGATAGGCGCGATGGGCGAGCCGGAGAAGGCGGCGCACGTGCTGCCCCGCGGCGAGGATGGTCATCCCCTCCGCGGTGATCTCTCGGATCGCCTGGCAGAACCGGTTCGTCACCAGCCGCGCGAGCCCGAGAAACGGGTCGTCCAGGCAGAGCAGGCGTGGCCGCGCCATGAGCCCGCGGGCCAGGGCGAGCATCTGCTGCTCGCCGCCCGAGAGGACGCCGGCGGGGGCCAGCGCCTTTTCCTGGAGCACGGGGAAGAGGCGGAAGATCAGGCGGAGGGTCTCCTCCTCCTGGCCGTGGGCCCGGGGGAGGAAGGCGCCCAGCTCGAGGTTCTCCCGGACGGTCAGCGGGGCGAAGAGCCGGCGCCCTTCCGGGATCAGGGCGACGCCGCGCGCCGCGATGGCGTAGGGGGGCAGGCCGTCGATCCGCTCGCCGTCGAGCCGGATAGCGCCGGCGCTCACGGGCAGCAGCCCCGTTATGGTCTTGAGCAGCGTAGACTTCCCCGCGCCGTTGGGGCCGACGAGCGCGACGAACTCGCCCGCCCTCACCTCGAGGGAGCACGCGTGGAGCACGCGCACGTCGTCGTAGCCCGCTTCGACGCCCTCCACCTCCAGCAGCGCGCGCGTCACGGCCCGTCGTCCTCCCCCAGGTATGCCTGGATCACGCGCGGGGAGCCCAGCACATGCTCGGGGCGCCCGTCCGCCACGATCGTCCCCTGATCGAGCACGAGGAGGCGGTCGGCCACGTGGGCCAGGATCCGGAAGGAGTGCTCGATGGCGAAGATCGTGAGGCCGCGCTCCTTGAGCCGCCCGTAGAACCGGACCACCTCCTCGCGCCCCTTTGGGGAAAGCCCCGACGCCAGCTCGTCCAGGAGGAGAACCGTGGGGCGGGTGGAGAGCGCCATCGCCAGCTCCAGCCGCTTTCGCTCGCCGAGGGACAGCTCGTTGGCACGCGCCGGCGCCTTGTCGGCGAGCCCCACCGTCGCCAGGAGGCGTTCGGCCTCGCGGCGGCGGTCGAGGGCCCGGCGATAGCGGTGCCGGGAGCGGAACGTGATTCCCACCAGCACGTTGTCGAGGACGGTCGAGCGGGCGAAGGGATGCGCGATCTGAAAGGTGCGCCCGACGCCGAGGCTGGAGAGTCTCCATGGCGCGAGGTTCGTCACGCGCGCGCCGCCGAGCCAGACCTCTCCGGCAGTGGGACGGAGGAGGCCCGACAGGACGTTGAAGAGCGTGGTCTTCCCCGAGCCGTTGGGCCCGAGGAGACCGACCACCTGGTGCTCCTCGATGGCGATGTCCACGCCGCGGAGGGCGAGCAGCCCGCCGAAGGCCATGGAGAGACCGCGCCCCTCAAGTAGCGCCATGCTGGGTTCCCTCTCCCCTCTGGGGAGAGGGTCGGGGTGAGGGGAGGAGCGTGGCGAGCCCGCCGGGCAGATACAGTACCACGACGATCAGGGCGAGGGCGTAGGGGAGCTGATGGAAGGCCGGGACGTAGGGGTGCAGGAGGAGCTCGCTCACGAGGTAGAGCCCGAGCGCCGCCATGGCGGGGCCCAGGAGCGTGTGGAGGCCGCCGAAGGTCGCCATGACCAGCGGCAGGATCGAGAAGTAGCGGCTGAAGATCAGGTCGGGCTCCACCACGCGCACCATGTGGACGTAGAGTCCGCCGGCCAGCGCGCTGAAGAAGCCGGAGAGGGCGAAGGCCAGGATCTTCCAGGGCAGGGGATGGACGCCGAGCAGTCCTGCCCGCTCTTCTTCCTCCCGGACGGCCGCGAAGGCCAGCCCGAGGCGGGAGTGGAGAACCCCGGCGAAGACCGCGATGGCCACCAGCAGGAAGGCCACCGACAGGTAGTAACTGCCCGCCCGGCCGCGGGTGAAGTCGAGAGGAAGCCACGCCAGCGTCGGGAGGGGAGGGATCCCGATGAGCCCCGCGCCCCCGCCCGAGACCGCGGTCCAGTTGTGGGCGATACCCCGCCAGATCTCGGCGTAGGCGAGCGTGGCGAGGGCCAGGTAGGCGCCCCTGAGTCGCGCCGAGGCAAGCCCGATCCCGGCGGCGCCGACGGCTCCGATGCCACCGCCGAGGGCGATGGCCAGCCACGGGGAGAGGCCGGCGAGGGACGCGAGCGCGGCGCCGTAGCCACCCAGGCCGAAGAAGGCGGCGTGACCGAAGGAAATCTGGCCGGCGTAGGCGAGGAGGTTCCAGCTCGTGGCCACGGTGCCGAAGAGGAGCGCCGTCGAGACCAGGTACAGATAATAGGGGTGGAAGCCGGTGAGCGGCGGAAGCACGAGCAGCACGCCGGCGACGAGGCTGATCCCGATCCACGCCCGGTACCGCATCAGTGACTCCAGCCGCGGGCCAGCCCACCCGAGCGCGCGAGCAGCGAGCCGAGCAGCATCAGCGCCACGACCAGCTCGCGCCAGCGGGGCCCGCTCCAGGCCAGCGTCAGCGCCTCGATGACTCCCAGGAGGATCCCGGCCGCGAGCACGCTCCGGAGACGCCCCACCCCCGCCCAGATCGTCAGGACGATCGCGAGCAGCGTCAGCTCGATGCCCCCCGCCGGGTAGAGGTAGTGGAGCGTGGCGAACAGCACTCCCGTCGCCCCGCACAGGCAGAAGGCCAGGAGGAACGTGGTGCGGGTGGCCGCGTCCACGTTGATGCCGAGCAGCGCCGCGGCGTCGCGGTCCAGGCTCGTGGCGCGGACGGCCCGGCCCCAGCGGGTGCGGGTGAGCCCGAGGAAGAGCCCGCCCACTACAAGCAGGGCCGCCGCGGCCACGATGAGCCGCCCCTGGTTGAGCCTGAGTCCGCCCAGGCCGAGGCTGCCGGTGAGGGACTCGCTGGCGATCAGCCGGTACTCGCCCCGCCAGAGCGCCAGCATGATGTTCTGGAGCAGGAGCGAGAGGCCGAATGTGAGGACGAGGCTCGACAGCTCCCGGGGCTCCGGCAGGCGGTGAAAGAGCCAGTGCCAGACGAGCGCCAGCGGGAGCAGCGCGGCGGCGGCGACCGGGACGAGGAAGAGTGGGTGCAGGCCCGAGCCGCTCCAGAGCCAGTAGCCGAGATAGCCGCCGAGGATGATCAGATCGCCGTGGGCGAGGTTGAGCCCGCGGGTAACGCCCAGGATCATGGAGAACGACAGCGCCATGAGGGTGTAGAAGCACCCCAGCAGGGCTCCGGAGACCAGCGCCTGGGCGAGCGTGTTGAGGGACACGGTTTGACAGAACGAGCTTCCCGATAGTAGCGTTCACCTACCCGAACGTCAATTGCGAAGGTCGCTGCCTGTGATCTACGTCGGCACGGTGGGCGAGGGGCTCTGGCGGAGTGATGCCAGCGGCGAGGCGTGGGCGCCGGAGCCCGGCCTCCGGCCCGATGCTCGAATCTATTCGCTTGCGGTCTCGCTCGACGATCGGCTGTACGTCGGAGCCCGGGGCGTCGTCTATCGCCGCGACGGGCCGACGTGGACTGCCCTTGCGCTCCCGGACCCCGGCTTCGAGGTGTGGGCGCTCGGCGTCCATCCTCTCGGGTCGTCGGTGGTCCTCGCCGGCTGCCGCCCGCTCGCGCTCCTCGAGATGGAAGACGACGGCACACGCTGGGGGTCGCTGGGGCTCTCCCTGCCTCCCGGCACGCCGGAGCCCCACAGGCCGAGGGTCACCGCCATTCTGTTCGATCGAGGACACCCGGAGAAGGTCTGGGCTGGAGTCGAGGTGGGCGGCGTCTTTGAGGCGCGCGGCCGGGGGCGGACGTGGGTTCCCATCAATGAGGGCCTTCCCTCGCTCGACATCCACGCCCTGGCTCTCGCGGCGGATGGAGCACTCCTGGCGGCCACGCCTCGCGGAGTGGCGGTGTACGAGGGGGAGAGATGGGCCCCGGCAGTCTCGGACTCGCCCGACCGCTACTTCCGCGCCCTGGCCGTGAAGCCCGACGAGCCGGGAACGCTGTACGCGGGTCTGGGAGACGGACCGCCCGGCACGCGGGGAACCGTCCTGATTTCCACGGACAGCGGGCGGTACTGGGCGAGAACGGGCTTTCCGGGAGCGGGGAGCAGCGTCTGGTCCGTCGCCACCGACCCGCGCGAGCCGGGGCTGGTGGTCGCCGCCGCCATCAAGGGGGAAGTCTTCGTCAGCCGGGACGGCAGCCGGTCCTGGGCGCGCGCGCCCCGGACGTTCGCCGAGATCCGCGCCGTCGCCTGCGCGCCGTGAGGGATTACTTCGCCGGGTAGCGGGCGGGCGCGGTGGCGCGCTCCTTCGGGTAGACCACGACGTGCCGGCCGTTCTGGATCTGGATCACCACCCGCTCGTAGAAGAGCGGGTCGCCCCCCTCGTCGAACTTCACCCTCCCGAGCGGCGTCTGGACGTCAGCGCGCGCCAGGGCGTCCCGGAGGGCCGCTCCGGTGAGCGCTCCTCCGGCTGTCGCGACGCTCTCCATGGCCTTCAGGAGGGTCCGGGCGGCGGCATAGCCGTGCATCGTGAGTGGCGCGGGCTCGGCCCCGAAACGTTTTCGGAACGTCTCGATGAAGGCGAGCGATTCCTTCTGGTCGCCGCCGAGATTCACGCCCGGCTGCCACGAGGTCGTCCCGAAGAGCCCCTCGCTGGCGGGCCCCAGCTCCCGGATCACGCTCGGGAACTCCATGCCGAAAGCGCCGAGGAACGCCTTCAGCGTGATCCCGGCCTGGGCCATCTGGCGGACCAGGAGCAGGTGGTCGGCGAAGAAGGTGTCCGAGAGGAGCACCTCGGCCCCCTGATCCTTCACGCGCGCCAGGAGCGGCGTGAAGTCGGAAAGCCCGGGCGTGAACGGCTCGAACACCGAGACTTTCACCCCCGCGCGCTCCAGGGCCTCCTTCTGGCGGCGGGCGAGCTGGCTGGCGCCCGGGGTGGAGGAGTAGAGGATCGCCACGTTCCTCGCCCGGAACGCGTCGAGGACGATCCCCGTGGTGACCCTGACGTAGGAGGCGAGGCCCGAGACGCGGAAGAAGAAGCGATTGCCGCGCGTGGTGAGCCTCTCGTCGAGCGAGGCGGTCGCCAGATACGGGATCTTCGCGCGGTCGGCCACCTGGCCGATCGGCCCCACGAGGCTGTCCACGTAGCCCCCGATGAGCGCGACGGCCCCCTGGCGGGAGGCCAGCTCCTCGGCCGCCGCGATGGCGCGCTCGGGCTTCCCCTCGTCATCCCGGGAGAGCAGCGTGAGGGGGCGGCCGGCGATCCCGCCCCGGGCGTTGGCCTCCTCCACCGCGAGGACGATGCCCTGGTGGACGGCGGTGCCCTGGACGGCCAGGACGCCGGTCCTGGGGTTGATCTCGCCGATGACGATGGGCTCGGCCGCGGCGAGGGGCTCCGCGGCGCCGAGGAGGAGGACGACGGCGAAGCCTAGCCAGCGAATCGCCGCCTATCTCCCGAACAGCACCCCAGGAAGCCACAGGGCAACCTGGGGGAAGAAGAAGACGATCGCCAGGCCGATCACCTGGAGGATCATGAAGTCGAACATCCCCCGGTAGATCTGCATGAGCTCCCACTTGGGGGCCACGGCCTTGAGGTAGTACGCGGCCATGGCCACCGGCGGGGAGAGGAAGGCCGTCTGGAGGTTCACCGCCACGAGGATGCTGAACCAGACCAGGTCGAACTTCAGCTCCTGCACGATCGGGAGGAAGATGGGGATGAAGATCAGGATGATCGCCGGCCACTCCAGCGGCCAGCCCAGGAGGAAGATCACGAACATCAGGATGGCGAGCGTCCCCAGGGGAGGCAGCGGAATGGCCAGGAGGGACTTGGCGATCATCGTGCCGGTCCCCAGGCGCGTGAAGACCGAGCCGTAGACGTTGGAGGCCACCGCGAGGAACAGGATCAGGCTGGAGGTCCGGAGCGTCTTGTAGGCGGCGTCGCGCAGCACCCCGTAGGTCAGCCGTCCGTAGAGGATGGTCAGGATGAGGGCCCCGGAGGCCCCCATCGCCGCCGCCTCCGTGGGGGTCGCCAGCCCGGCGATGATGCTCCCCAGGGCGGCGAAGATGATGAATGCCATGGGGATGACGCCGGCGACGAACTCGCGGAAGATCTGCCCGTAGGATGTCGCCCGCTCCTCCATGGCCAGGGGGGGGCCGAGCTTGGGGTTGATGAAACTCCGCGTCATGGCGTAGCCGATATAGAGCCCCGACAGGATCAGGCCGGGAACGATCGCTCCGGCGAACAGGTGGATGACGGAGACGCCGATCACCGGCCCCATCACGACCAGCATCACGCTCGGCGGGATGAGGATCCCCAGCGTCCCCCCTGCGGCAATGGTCCCGGCCGAGAGCTTTGGGTCATATCCGGCCTTTATCATCACGGGAGCGGCCATCAGCCCCATGACGGTCACCGAGGCGCCGATGATCCCCGTCGCCGTGGCGAAGACCGTCGCGGTCGCGAGGACGCCCAGGTACAGCGACCCCCGCACGGGCGCCAGGATGAACTGGAACGCCTTGAAGAGGCGCTCCATGAGCCCCGCGTGCTCGAGGACGTGGCCCATGAAGATGAAGAGGGGGACGGCCGCCAGCGTCTCCTCCTTCATGAGCCCGATGGTCTGGAAGAACATGAGGTCGAAGACGACCTTGCCGAAGCCGATGTAGCCGAAGACGACCGAGAGGATGATCAGGGTGAAGGCGATGGGATAGCCCGCGAAGATCCCGACCAGGAGGGCTCCCAGGAGGACCAGGCCGAGGTATTCGGGGCTCACAGCCACTCTCCGTGGCGAGCGGCCCAGAGGCTTTTCAGCAACTCGGAGACCCCTTGGAGCATGAGCAGGACCGCCGAGACCGGCACCACCATCTTGAAGGGGTAGATGGGGGGCCGCCAGGGGCTGGCCTCGGAGACCTCGCGGATCGTCCAGGAGTGGTAGGCGGAGTCCCACCCTGCCAGCAGGAAGAAGAACATCCCCGGGAAAAAGAGGAAGAGGTACGAGACGGCGTCCATCCAGCCCTGCCGCCGGGGGGTCCACTTCTCGTAAAAGATGTCCGTCCGGATATGCCCCTTCTTCAGGAGGGTGTAGCCCGCCCCCAGCATGAAGTGGCTGCCGTAGAGCATGTACGCGGTGTCGTAGGCCCACGAGGTGGGGGCGTTGAACCCGTAGCGGGCGATGACCTCGTAGGTCAACCCCAGGACGAGGGGGAGGACCAGCCAGGCGACGACCCTCCCGACCCACTCACCGATGGTGTCGAGGTAGCGGATCGTCTTGAGGAGTGCCTCCGGAGGCTGTGCCATGCATCAGGCTCCTTGTCGGGTCCGCAGTGCCGTCACAGCAGGAGGGGCTAGCAGCGCTGCTAGCCCCTCCCCCTGGAGAACGTCGCGGGCGTCCCCTACTTCTTCGCGGGGGCAGCCTTCTTCACGGGCCAGTAGTAGTTCGCGGCGAAGTCGTACGCCGGGAACATGAACCGCTTGGCGGGAACCACGAGGCCCGCGTACGCCCGCTGAGATTCCAGCACCTTCTTGAAGAACGGGTCCTTCTCGGACTCGCGCGCGGCGATCCGGTCCCACGCCTTGAGGAACTCGATCAGAATCTCGTCGGGGGTCTTGAGGATCTGGACCTTGTGCTTCTCCTGGAGTTCCTTGATGGCGTCGGCGTTCTGCTTCTGCCATCGGGCCCACCAGCGGAAGAAGGTCTCGGTGGCCGCCGACTTGACGATCTCCTGAAGATCGGGCGAGAGCTTGCTCCACACTTCGCCATTAATGAGCAGCTCGCCCGTCGTCACGTTCTCGTGCATCCCCGGCGTGTAGTGGATCTTCCACACGTTGTGGAACCCGAGCTTCAGGTCCTCGACCCCGCCCACCCACTCGGCGCAGTCGATGACGCCGCGCTCGGCGGCCGGGATGATCTCGCCCCCGGGCAGATTCACGGTCCGCATCCCCATCTCGGTGAACACTTCGGCGGCGATGCCGGTCTCCCGGCACTTCATCCCCTTGAAGTCCGCGAGGCTCTTGATCGGCCGCTTGAACCAGCCGAAGGCCTGTGGGCCGGCCGGGAGAATCGGGATGGCCACGACGTTGAGCTTCAGGACGTCCTTGTACCACTGCTGGTAGAGCTCGAAGCCGCCTCCCTCGTACATCCAGCCGAGGTAGTCGATGTAGTCCATCCCGAAGGTCCCGCCAGGACCGCCGGTGAAGAGCACCGCGGCCTTGTGCTTGCCGATCCAGTAGGCCGCCCAGGTGTGGGCGCCGTCGATGACCTTCTTGTGGGTGGCGTCCAGGACCTCGAAGGCGGGCACGATCGCGCCCGCCGGGAGGGTCTCAATCTTGACCCTGCCGGCGGACATCTTCTCCACCCGCTCGGCGAACATCTTGAAGTTCTCGTAGAGCGTGAGCCCTGCCGGCCAGCTCGCCTGCATCTTGAGCGTGACGGGCGCCTGCGCCGTCACCGGCTGGGTCGCGGGAAACAACACCAGGACCCCCACCAGCACGGCAAGAGCCATCCCCCATCCGAGCAACGCGTGTCGTTTCATGATGCACCCCCCCCTGAAATAGAGGTCCATTATAAGGATACGAAGTGGCCGCATTCTAGTGAGGCGGCCGGGCTCTGTCAAGGCCGGAAAATCCCCCTCCCTCACGCGACGGCCTCGTCGGTCTTGTTGTCGAAGAAGTGGATGCGGTCGGGGATGAACGCGAGCCGGATTTTTTGGTGGTGCTTGGTACGGACGGTGGGGTCCACCCGGGCGACGAGGGTCTGGTTCCCCACCCGGGTGTCCAGCAGGATCTCCGAGCCCAGGGGCTCCACGACCTCCACCAGAGCCTCGAAGACGAGGTCCTGGGAGTCGCCCCCCGTCGCCTCTTGGAGATCCTCCGGGCGGATTCCCAGGGTGACCGCCTGCCCTTTGTAGGGAGCCAGGCGAGAGACGCGCTCGGCCGGCACTCTCACCCTCAATCCCGCGGTCTCGGCGTAGAGGGCGCCGCTCGCGTCGGAGATGGTCGTTTCGATGAAGTTCATGGCCGGATGAAGTTCATGGCCGGCGAGCCGATGAAGCCCGCCACGAACTTGTTACGCGGCTTCGAGTACAGCTCCATCGGCTCGCCCACCTGGTGGACCAGCCCGTCCTTCATCACCACGACCCGGTCGCCCAGAGTCATGGCCTCGACCTGATCGTGAGTGACGTAGATGACAGTGGTCTCAAGCCGGTCGTGAAGGCGCTTCAGCTCCACCCGCATCTGGACGCGGAGCTTGGCGTCCAGGTTCGAGAGCGGCTCGTCGAAGAGGAAGACCTGGGGGTGGCGGACGATGGCGCGGCCGACCGCCACGCGCTGGCGCTGGCCACCCGAGAGTTGCCGCGGCTTCCGCTTGAGCAGCTCCTGGATCCCCAGCAGAGTTGCCGCCTCCCTCACCCGCGTCTCGATCTCGGGCTTGGGGAACTTCCGCATCTTGAGCCCGAACGCCATGTTGTCGTAGACGGTCATGTGCGGGTAGAGGGCGTAGTTCTGGAAGACCATGGCAATGTCGCGGTCCTTGGGGGGCAGGTCGTTCAC
>JACPSW010000059.1 GCA_016193045.1 Candidatus Rokuibacteriota bacterium
ATCAGGGCCACCTTCAAGATGGTGGACACCTGCGCCGCCGAGTTCGTCGCCTACACGCCCTACCTCTACTCCACCTACGAGGAGGAGGACGAGGCCCCCCCGACCGAGCGCCCCAAGGTCGTCATCCTCGGCTCGGGCCCCAACCGCATTGGCCAGGGGATCGAGTTCGACTACTGCTGCGTCCACGCCGCCTTCGCCCTCAAGGAGCTGGGCGTGGAGGCGATCATGGTCAACTGCAACCCCGAGACCGTTTCCACGGACTACGACACCTCGGATCGCCTCTACTTCGAGCCCTTGACCCTCGAGGACGTGCTGAACATTGTGGAGAAGGAGCAGCCGCTGGGCGTCATCGTCCAGTTCGGCGGCCAGACGCCGTTGAAGCTGGCCGTCCCGCTCGAACGGGCCGGGGTGCCGCTCCTCGGGACGTCTTCCGATGCCATCGACAGAGCCGAGGACCGGGAGCGCTTCAGCGCGCTCCTGACCGGGCTGGCGCTCGCCCAGGCCCCGTGCGGCATCGCCCGCTCCGTCCAGGAGGCCGAGGGGATCGCGAAGACCATCGGCTACCCCGTCCTGGTCCGCCCGTCCTACGTCCTGGGCGGCCGGGCGATGGAGATCGTGTACGACGACCAGGATCTGGCCCGCTACATGCGGGAGGCGGTCCGCGTCTCCCCCGAGCACCCGATCCTGGTGGACAAGTTCCTCGAGGACTCGCTCGAGATCGACGTTGACGCCATCGCCGACGGCGAGCGCGTCGTGGTAGGCGGCGTGATGGAGCACATCGAGAAGGCTGGCATCCACTCGGGCGACTCGGCGTGCGCGCTTCCCCCCTACTCGCTGGGCGACGACCAGGTGGAGCGGCTCAAGGTTCAGACCAAGGCGCTCGCGAAGGTGCTGGGCGTCGTCGGGCTCATCAACATCCAGTTCGCGATCAAGAACGAGCAGATCTTCGTCCTCGAGGTGAACCCGCGCGCCTCCCGCACGATCCCGTTCGTCTCCAAGGCGATCGGCGTGCCGCTGGCCAAGCTCGCGACGAAGGTCATGCTCGGGCGCTCGCTGGCTGATCTGGGCTTCACCGAGGAGCGCGAGATCGCCCACATCGCGGTGAAGGAGGCGGTCTTCCCCTTCGTGAAGTTCCCGGGCGTGGACGTGGTGCTGGGGCCCGAGATGAAGTCCACCGGCGAGGTGATGGGGATCGACCGCGACTTCAGGAAGGCCTACGTGAAGTCCCAGCTCTCCGCCGGGTCGCCGCTCCCCACATCGGGGAAGGTCTTCCTCTCGGTGAAGAACCGGGACAAGCGGGCGGTCGTCCAGATCGCCAAGCGGCTCGCCGAGATGGGCTTCACCCTGGTGGCCACCCAGGGGACGGCCAAGGTCCTGACGCGCCACGGGATGAGCGTGGAGGTCATCAACAAGGTCGCGGAGGGGTGGCGCCCCAACATCGTGGACCTGATGAAGCGCGGCGAGATCGCCCTCGTGTTCAACACGCCCGAGGACGGCCGCGCGCGGAAGGATTCCTACCTGATCCGCCGGACGGCCGTCACGCAGAACATCCCCTACTACACCACCGTGGACGGCGCCCAGGCGGCCATCGGCGGCATCGAGTCGCTGCTCAAGAGCGAGCTCCAGGTCCAGTCGCTCCAGGAGTACCATGCCGGCGCGTGACCCGAAGGACCGCCTGATCGTCGCCCTCGACGTGGAGGGTCTCGCCCAGGCCGAGGCGCTCCTGGACAGGCTCCAGGGCGTGGTCGGCGCCTGGAAGATAGGGTCCCACCTCTTCACGGCGGGCGGTCCCGCGGCGGTCGAGCTGGTTCAGAAACGGGGAGGCGCGGTCTTCCTGGACCTCAAGTTCCACGACATCCCCCACACCGTGGCCGGCGCGGTGCGCGAGGCGACGCGAATGGGCATCTTCATGCTCACCGTCCACGCCTCGGGCGGGACCCCGATGCTGAAGGCCGCCGCGGAGGCCGCTCGGCAGGCCGCGCGCGAGTTCGGAGTCAAGAGACCGCTCTGCCTGGCGGTGACGGTACTGACCAGCCTCGACCGCGCGCTGCTCCAACGCGAGCTGAACGTGCCGCTTTCGGTGGAAGGCCAGGCGCTCCACCTCGCCGGCCTCGCAAACGCCGCGGGGCTCGACGGCAGCGTCTCGGCCCCTCAGGAGATCCGGGCCATCCGGAACGCTTTCGGGCGCGAGTGGGTGATCGTGACCCCCGGGATAAGGCCGGCTGGCGCCGAAGCGGAGGACCAAGCGCGCGTCTCAACCCCGGAGAACGCGATCAGCGCCGGGGCCGATTACCTCGTCGTGGGGCGACCGATCACGGCGGCGCCGGATCCCAAAGCCGCGGCGACCGCCATCCTCGAGGCGATGGCCAAGGCATGACGGAGAAGGAAGTCCTCGAGATCTACGAGCGCACCGGCGGCCTCCTGCACGGCCACTTCCTCCTTTCGTCCGGGCTCCACTCCGACGTCTATCTGCAGAGCGCACTCGTCCTCCAGCATCCGACCCACGCCGAGGCGCTCTGCCGGGAGCTGGCCAGGCCCTTCAAGGGCGACGGCGTCCAGGTGGTCCTGGCGCCGGCCATCGGCGGGATCCTCGTGGCCCACGAGGTGGCGCGGGCCCTCGGCGCCCGGTGCCTCTTCGGCGAGCGGGAGGACGGCGCGATGCGCCTCCGCCGAGGCTTCGCCCTCGCACCGGGCGAGCGCTGCCTCGTGGTGGAGGACGTGATCACCACGGGCGGCTCCACGCGCGAGGTCATCAAGGTCGTCGAGGACGGCCAGGGCGTTCTGGTGGGGGTCGGCGCGTTGATCGATCGAAGCGGCGGGACCGCGATGTTCCCCGTGAAGAAAGCGGCGCTGGCCACGCTCACGGTGCCCACGTACAAGCCGGAGGACTGTCCCCTCTGCAAGGCCGGCACCCGGGCCGCCAAACCCGGCAGTCGAACGACGCCGAAGGGGTAGATGCCCAGGAAGACGCCCCCGCTCCCCGGCCTTGATGGGATTCCGTTCGCGCACGCTGCCGAGCACGAGTTCGCCCGGCTCCTCACCTTCTACGGCGTTCACTGGCAGTACGAGCCCACCACCTTCCCCCTCGACTGGGATGACCAGGGGCGCGTCATCGAGGCGTTCACCCCCGACTTCTACCTGCCGGACCAGGACCTCTACATCGAGCTCACGACCAAGGAGCAGCGCCTGATGACCACCAAGCACCGGAAGATCCGGAAGGCCCAGATGCTCCACCCCGACCTCAAGATCCGCCTCCTCACGCGAAAGGACTGCCTCGCCCTGGCGCGCAAGTTCGGCTGGCGCAAGGGCACGACCGAGAATCCGCGCGAATGACGCCGTACGACGACCTCGAGGCGGTGCTCCTGGACGAGGAGGCGATCCTGGCCGAAGTCCAGCGGCTGGGGCGGGAGATCTCCAAGGACTACGCCGACCGCCACCCCCACCTGATCGGCGTGCTCAAAGGCTCCACCGTCTTCCTCTCGGACCTCATCCGGACCCTCACCGTGCCCGTCACGGTGGACTTCATCTGGATCTCCCCTTACGAAACCCTGACGCCCTCGGGGGTGGTGAGGATCCGGAAGGACCTGGACGATCCCATCGAGGGGCGACACGCGATCGTCGTCGAGGGGATCATCGACACCGGGCTCACCCTCTCTTATCTGCTCCGGAATTTCCGGACCCGGAACCCGGCCTCGCTCCAGGTCTGCGCCTTCGTCAACAAGCGGGCCCAGCGGATCATCGACCTCAGCGTGGACTACGTCGGCCGGGAGATCCCCGACAAGTTCGTGGTGGGCTACGGCCTCGACTACCGCCAGCGCTACCGCAACCTCCCCGTCCTCGGCGTCCTCAAGCCCTCCGCCCTCGACTAGGGCGACTCCAACTTATCTTGCCTAACGCGTCGCACGCCAGCGCCGCGGGTGCCGCCGGCGCTCGGATCTGGTTTGGCGACATTACTTGGAACGGCACTGGCCGGCCCACTCACGCCGCCGGGCCGAGAATGCGGAACACCGGATGCCGCGGGGCCTCCCCTTTGAAGGCCTCGAGATCGGCATCCGGGGCCGCGTCGAAGAACGGCCGGGTGATGGGCACCTCGGCGACATAGCGCCGGAGGACCAGAACGCTCTCCTCCGGGCCCACCTCCGCGACGGCCACCGTTTCAGACCGGCGGCCGCGGCTCAAGGTGACCCGGCCGGCTGCACGGGCGTTCCGTACCCAGCCGACCTCCCCGTAGGGCGCCACGAGCCAGCGCCGGCCTCCCCCCTCGACGAGCGTCACGGGGGTCGAGCGCAGTCGACCACTCCGTCGGCCCTGGACGGTCAGCAGATAGGTCCGTCTCGGCCCCAGCCCCATCCGGAGCAGCGCCCGGACGAGCCGGTTCACCAGCCGGCGCGCCGAGCCCAACCGGTACGTTGCCGGCATGCTATTCCCCGGGCGCCGCCGGGCGCGCTTCAGCTCGACTGGAAGCCGATCTTGCTATGCGTGCCGTCGCAGAACGGCTTCGCCGCCGAGCCGCCGCAGCGGCACAGGGCGATCTTGGGCTTGCCCGTCGTATCGATCTTCGCCCCCTTTGGGTCGTACAGCTCGCACTCACCTTCCACGAGGTAAGGACCGTTCGGTCGAGCCGTGATCTTGACGCTCATGCGATCCTCCTTGTGTCGTCAGTCAGAAAACCGCTGGGCACTGCCCATGTGGGGCCACACGAAGGCCTGGACGTTGGCCAGAATCTGCCTGAGGTGGTTGCGGTCGTGGTGAACCCACTCGTGGAGCAGGTCCCCGACGCGCAGGAAGCCGACCTTCGGGTGGTGGCCGCCGCGCTGAAGGTCGGAGCCCTTGAGCCCCGCCGCGAGCGCGACACTCGCCTCGCGAAGCCTCGCGAACTCCGCGAGCAACTGGACCGGGTCGCGCTCGCAGTCCCGCCGCTCCCGCGCCACCTGTTGCTGGTCCCAGGCCTCCAGCTGCGGGCTTTCGCCGGCGAGGATGCTGCGGATCCGGCCGGCGAAGCCGCGCTGTTCAGCCTCGATCAGATGGCCCAGCACTTCCTTGAGGCACCATTCGCCCGGGGCGGGGTGCCAGCTCAACGCCGCCGGCAGGGCAGCGAACTCCGCCCGAAGTGCGGCGGGGAGCACACGCAGGAGCTCGGCCGCCTGTGTAGGAGTGATCGGAGTGGACATCTCGTATCCCCCTCATCCAGCCCTCTCCCCCCTCGGGGGGAGAGGGGGTCAGCGCTGCTGGTATTCGGGCCGCCAGCGGAGGAGACGCATCTCCACCTGCTTGATCCCCAGCGCCATCACGATCCCGGTGATGGCCAGCACGATCAACGCCACCATCATGTCGGCGGAGTTGAGGGTCCCCAGGGAGGCGATGATCAGGTAGCCGATCCCACCGCCGGACTCCCCCCCGATGAACTCGCCGATGACCACGCCGATCAGGGCGAAGGAGATGGACGGCGTCAGGGAGGCGAAGGTCCAGGCCAGCGCCGAGGGGATGATCACGGTCCTCATGATCTGGCCCTCGGTCGCACCCAGGAACCGGGCCGAATGGATCAGGTCGGGGTCGACGCCCCGGGCGCCCTGAAAGGTGTTGAAGAAGACGATGAAGAAGACGATCAGCCAGGCGAGCACCACCTTGGCCAGGAGGCCGAAGCCGAAGATCATCGTCACGAGCGGCACCAGCGCGATCCGCGGGAGCGAATTGAAGGCGATGATATAGGGCTCGAAGATCCGGGCGAGCCGGTCGTTCCGCCCGAGCACCAGCCCCGCGGCAAACCCCGTGGAGACCCCGACGAGGAAGCCGATGATGGTGGACTCAACCGTGGAGAGGAGCATCTGCCAGAGGGTGAGGCGGACCTCGTCGGAGTTCAGATAGAAGAAGCGCTCGACGATCTTGGAGGGGCGGCTGATGAAGAAGGGATCGATGAAGTAGAGGCCGGGGATCTTGGAAACGGCCTTGATCCCCGTGAGCCACTCCCAGGCCCCGACCCCCACGACCAGGATCGCGAGCCGCCAGAAGTTGATCTTGAGCTTTTCGCTCATACCGCGTGCCCGGCGAATTCTTCCCCGAGGACGTGCCAGATCTGGCTGTACTGCTGGGCGTACTCGTCGCTCTCCCTGAGCTTGATCACGTCGCGCGGGCGCGGCAGTTTCACCTCGTGGATCATCTTGACCCTGCCGGGGCGGCGGGTGAGGACGACGATCCTGTCCGCCAGCGTGATCGCCTCTGAAAGGTCGTGGGTGACGAAGACCACGGTCTGGTGCTTGGCCTCCCAGAGCGCGAGGAGTTCGGCGTGGAGGTTCAGCTTGGTGTGGGTGTCGAGGGCGCCGAAGGGCTCATCCATCAGGAGGATCTCGGGCTCCACGATCAGCGTCCGCATGAGCGCCACGCGCTGGCGCATGCCCCCCGAGAGCGTGGCGGGAAACGCTTCTTCGAACCCGGCGAGGCCCGCCAGCCTGATCGCCTCGCCAACCCGGCGCCCCTGCTCGGGCCCCGTCACCCCCCGGTACTCGAGGCCGAGGGCGATGTTGCGGGTCACCGTCCGCCAGGGAAAGACCGTGTCTTTCTGGAAGACGTACCCCACCTGGCGGGGCACGTCCCTCACCGGCGCCCCGTCGATCAGCATCTGGCCGGCCGAGGGCGCGATGAGGCCCCCGATCATGTTGAGGATCGTGGACTTGCCGCAGCCCGAGGGCCCGACGAGGGCGACGAACTCCTTGTCGAGGATATCGAGCGAGACCCTGGAAACGGCCGGGACCTCCCGCCCTCCCTCGCGGAAGGTCTTCGAGAGATCCCGGATCTGAATGCGGAGCCTGGGCAACGGTGGGAGGCTACTTGAACTTGGCCTGGGCCTTCTTCACGAAGCTCATGTCCACCGCCTGCGCGTAGGGGATCGGCTTCTCCAGCGCCAGGGGAACCCACACCTTCATGCCGTTCTCGTAGTCCTTCGGTTCGATGATGAAGTCCCAGTCGAAGATCGTCCTGTAGTACTTGATGGAGCGCAGCACCACGTCGCGGCTGAAGGTGTCCATGTAGGGCTTGTGGAGCAGGTCGGCGATCTGGGCGTCGGACGCGCCCTTGATCCACTGCTGGGCGCGGTAGTTGGCGTTGACGTAGGCCTGGACGAGGTCGGGGGATTTCTCCACGGTCTCCTTCAGGACGTAGCCGACGGTCACGGGGATGGGCCCCCCGAAGACCCGGTTCCAGGCCTTCTCGTCCAGGACATCGTAGATCGGCTCGCCGAACCCCTGGTCCTGCGCCGCCCACTGCCACTCGGGGACGGCCATGATGGCGTCGAACTTCGCCGCCTTGAGGCCGCCCAGCATTGTCGTGGAGCCGCCGCCGCCGATCCAGTCGACGTGGTCGTTGATAGACTTGCCGTCGGCCGCCTTCGTCTGCTTCAGGACGTAGTTGCCGTAGACGTAGGTCCCCGAGCCGATGGCCGTGGCGGCCACCACCGCCTTGCGCCCCACGAGCTTCTGGTCGGCCAGCGCCTCCACCGACTTCACGCCTTTGTCCCAGAGCTCCTTTCGCACCACGATGTTGGCGTAGGAGCAGCGGACATCGGTGGCAAAGATCATCAGGGCGTCCTTGCCCTTCTCGGAGATCTTCAGCGGGTGGTTCGAGTCCCCCAGCGCGAACATCCCCTGGCCGGCGGCCAGCGCTTGGACGACCTTGGCGCCGCCGCCCGGGACGATGAAGCTGGGGAAGGTCACGCCTTCGTCCTCGAAGAACTTCTTCTCCTTGGCGACCAGGTGCTGGCCGTAGACGAAGGTCGAGACGCTGTGGATGACCGAGATGGGCTTCTTGGCCTGGGCCCCGGCCAGCCGGGGCAAGCCCGCGGCCGCCGCGGCGAGGCCGACGGTCTCCAGAAACTGACGGCGAGTCTGTCTCATGCCGGCCCTCCGGT
The DNA here is from genome assembly GCA_016193045.1 of Candidatus Rokuibacteriota bacterium. Lineage (GTDB taxonomy): Bacteria > Methylomirabilota > Methylomirabilia > Rokubacteriales > CSP1-6 > CSP1-6. Next base: position 7,901 of record JACPSW010000059.1, read on the forward strand.
ATCAGGGTTTGAGGAAGACTGGGCGCACTTTACACCGAGGGCGCGCGGGCTGTCAACGGCCGTGTGGCCCAAAGTTATTGACTGTTCAGGGAAATTTGACTATATTACAGCGATGGCTGGGCTGCTTTTCCTCCTCACCATCCCCGCCTCGAGGCACCCATGATTCGGAGCATGACGGGGTACGGACGGGCCGAGGTGGTGGGGGAAAAGATCGTCGTGTCGGTCGAAGCCCGGTCGCTGAACCATCGCCACCTCGACGTCGCGCTGAAGCTCCCCCGCTCGCTGGCCGGCCTCGAGCTGGAGGCCAGGCGCCTGCTCCAGGGACAGATCCAGCGGGGGCGTCTCGACGTCAGCGTGAGCGTGAAGCCCCTCGCCGAGGGAGGGGGCGCCTTGAAGGTGGACGCGGCCCTCGCCCGGCGTTATATCGAGCAGGCGATGGCGCTGAGCGACGCCCTGGGCTTGGACGCCGAGCCGACGGTCGAGTGGGTCCTCGAGCGCCCCGGGGTGGTGACGCTCGGCGAGCCGGAGGCGGTCGCTCCCGAGGCCGGGTGGTCTCTGGTGGCCGAGGCGCTCGCCCGTGCCATGGAGGACCTGGTCACCCGGCGGGAGGCCGAGGGCGAGGCGCTCGCCAAAGATCTCACGGCGCTGTACGACGCGCTCTTCGCGGAAGTGGAGCGGATGACCCAGCGCGTCCCGGCGGCGCTGGCCCAGCGCGCGGGACGGGTGAGAGAGCGGATCAAGGCCCTCCTGGGCGAGCACCCGGTGGACGAGGGGCGGCTCGCCATGGAAGCCGCCGTCTGGGCCGAGAAGACCGACATCAGCGAGGAACTGGCGCGGCTCAAGGCCCACCTCGGCCAGTTCGCGGGCCTGCTGAAGGAAGGCGGCGCGGTGGGACGGACGCTGGACTTCCTGGTCCAGGAGATGAACCGGGAGGTCAACACGGTGGCGTCGAAGGCCAACGACCTGGAGCTCTCTCAGCTGGCCCTGGCCTCCAAAGGGCACCTGGAGAAGATCCGCGAACAGGTCCAGAACGTGGAGTGAGGGGGGCGTGGAGCCGGTCGCTAGGCGGCGGGGGACACTGATCGTCGTCTCGGCTCCCTCGGGGGCCGGCAAGACGACGCTCTGCACCGAGGTGCGCTCGAGGCTCCCCGATCTGGCCTACTCGGTCTCGTACACGACCCGGCCGCCGCGGCCGGGAGAGGTGGAGGGCAAGGACTTCCACTTCGTCAGCGCGGCGGCGTTCAAGGGAATGGTCGAGCGCGACGAGTTCGCCGAGTGGGCGATCGTGCACGATAATTACTACGGGACGGCGGCCCGGCCGCTGGAGGAGGCGCTGGACGCCGCGCTCGACATCCTGCTGGACATCGACACGCAGGGAGCGCGCCAGCTGAGGACGCGCTACCCCGAGGCGGTCTCGGTGTTCATCGTGGCGCCCTCTCTCGAGCTGCTCGAAAGGCGGCTCCGGGAGCGCAAGTCGGATGCGCCCCAGGAAATCGCCCGCCGGATGGCGCGGGCGCGGGAGGAGATCGCGGCCTGGCGGGAATACAGTTATCTGATCATCAACCGGGACCTGAAGGAAGCGGTGGACCAGCTGGCCAGCATCATCCAGGCCGAGCGCTGCCGGACGAGCCGGCTGGCCTTGAAGCTCCCCGACCTCGCGCTCCCGGAGTCATAGGAGGAACACGCGCGTATGGCATTTCCATCCCTCGAAAAGTCGCTGCAGAAAGTCTGGAATCGATACCTGCTGGTCGTGGTCTCCGCCAAGCGCGCCCGCCAGCTGAACCGGGGCGCCGCGGCCCAGGTGGAGTCCAAGCACAAGAAGTGCACCAGCGTGGCCCTCGAAGAGCTGGCCCAGGCCAAGATCCACTACCGGGTGAAGGACGAAGCGCAGTAAATGACGCTCGCCGGCAAAGAGATCATCCTGGGGGTCACGGGGTCGATCGCCGCCTACAAGGCGGTGTATCTGCTGCGGGAACTCGTGCGATTCGGCGCGGGCGTCAGCATCGTCCTGACCGAGCACGCCCAGAGGTTCGTCGCCCCCTTGACGTTCCGCACCCTGTCCGGGCGTCCCGTCTTGACCGATCTCTTCGATCCCCAGACGGACGCGGCCGTGGAGCACGTCGAGCTGGCGAATCGCTGCCACGCCTTCGTCGTGGCGCCGGCCACGGCGAACCTCCTCGCCAAGGCGGCCCACGGCATCGCCGACGATTTCCTGACCACGCTCCTGCTGGCGACGCGCGCCCCGGTGCTGATCGTCCCCGCCATGGACGGCGGCATGTGGGACCACCCGGCCGTGGTGGCCAACGTCGCCACGCTCCGGGCGCGCGGTCTCACCGTCCTCGACCCGGACACCGGAGCGCTCGCGTCGGGCCTCCCGGGCAAGGGACGCTTTCCCGAGATCGACGTGATCCTCGAGGTGCTCCAGCGCCTCCTCTCGCCGGTGAAAGACCTGGCGGGCCAGCGACTCTTGATCACGGCGGGGCCCACGCGGGAGCCCATCGATCCCGTGCGCTACCTGTCGAACCGCTCGTCGGGCAAGATGGGCTACGCCCTCGCCATGGCGGGCCTCCGGCGCGGGGCCGAGGTGGTGCTGGTGTCCGGCCCCACCAGCCAGACGCCGCCGGCCGGGGCGGTCTTCGTCCCGGTGGAGACCGCCGAGGAGATGCGCGAGGCGGTGCTGCAGCACCTCTCCTGGGCCACTATCGTGATCAAGGCCGCGGCCGTCGCCGACTACCGCGCCCGGGAGGCCAACGCCGACAAGATCAAGTCCAAGCAGGACGGGCTGACCCTGGAGCTGGCGGCCACGCCCGACATCCTGAAGGAGGTCGCGGCCCGGAAGGGCGACCAGTTCGTCGTGGGGTTCGCCGCCGAGACTCAGGAGGTGAAGCGCCACGCCCTGGCCAAGCTCGAGGCCAAGCGGATCGACCTCATCGTGGCCAACGACGTGAGCCAGAAGGGGATCGGCTTCGAGGCCGACGACAACCAGGTCACGCTCCTGGACCGCTGGGGCGGGGCGATCGAGCTTCCCAGGATGCCCAAGCTCGACGTGGCGAACGCCGTGCTCGACCGCATCCTGGCCCTGGGCGCCGCCAAACCCGCCAAGGTCTCCCGCTAATGCTGCGGAGTTCGAGCGCGGGCTTTGCCCGCGCAAGCTCCGGGGGGAGGAATCGGAAGGGGGGCGGAGCCCCCCTCCGAGGGTAAGCCATGGCGGCGGAGGAGCTGGCCGAGGCCCTCCGGTCCCTCGCCGAGTCCCTCCGCTTCTACCAGGCCATGGGCCTGAAGGATCTGCCGCTCACGCGCGACTACTTCCCCACTCCGGACGAGGCCCTCGCCCGCCAGGAGCGAGACCTCCAGGGGTGCCCGCGCTGCAAGCTCTCCCAGGGGCGCACGACGATCGTCTTCGGCTCCGGCAACCCGCGGGCCGAGCTCGTGTGCATCGGCGAGGCGCCGGGCGCCGATGAGGACGCGCAGGGCAAGCCCTTCGTCGGCCGGGCGGGGCAGCTCCTCACAAAGATGCTCGAGTCGGTGGGCTTCGACCGCGAGCGCGACTGCTATATTCTGAATCTGGTCAAGTGCCGACCCCCCCAGAATCGCAACCCCGAGCCCGATGAGCTCGCCGCGTGCGAGCCGTTCCTCCTGCGCCAGTTGGGCGCCATCCGGCCCAAGGTCATCCTCGCGCTGGGGGCCTTCGCCGCCCAGTCCCTCCTCAGGACCAAGGAGCCCATCGGCAAGCTCAGGGGACGCGTCTTTTCCCTTCAGTCCGCGATCCTGATCCCGACGTTCCACCCCGCGTTTCTCCTTCGCAATCCAGGCCAGGAGTTCAAGCGGCAGGCCTGGGAGGACCTGAAGCTCGCCCGGCAGGAGTACGACCGGCTCCGCTCCCGATGATCGTTGACGTCGTCTTCGATCTCCCCGTCCCCCATCCGTTCTCCTATCGCGTGCCCCCCGGCCTCGCGGTCACTCCCGGCCAGCGAGTTCGCGCGCCGCTCGGCAGCCGGGCGCGTGTGGGGCTGGTGGTGGCCGCGCGCGACGGAGACGGAGAAACGCTCAAGCCGCTCGCCGGCGCGGCCGAAGCGGGCCCGATCCTCTCCCGGTCTCCGCTGGAGCTCACGCGCTGGATCGCCGGCGAGAGCCTGTCGAGCTGGGGGTCGACCGTGGCGGCCCTCGTCCCTCCCGCTCCGCGGAGCGCGACGGAGGCCATGCCGGCGCCTCCCGAGTGGGCGCCGGGCGGGGGGGAACGCCCGTCCCTGCTGACCGGCGGCGACCGAGAGGAGCGCCTGCTCGCGCGCATCGCCGAGGAAGCCGAGGACCGCGGGATTCTCCTCGTGGCGCCGGAGATCGACGTGGCGGCGGCGTGGGCCGGTCGCCTTTCCGCGACCCTCAAGGTCCCCGTCGCGAGGCTGGACAGTGGAATGGCCGACGGGGAGCGGTGGAGCGCGTGGATGGCGCTGGCGCGCGGCGCCGTCAGGATCGGCATCGGCACCCGCTCGGCGCTCCTGGCGCCGGCGCCCGCCCCCGCGACCCTGGTGCTCCTGGACGAGAACGATCCGGCCCACAAGCCGCCCGGGCCCCCGCGCATCCATTCGCGGGACGTCCTGCTCGAGCGCGCCCGGCGCGAAGGGAGCCGGCTCTATCTGACCGCCGCCACGCCGAGCGCGGAGAGCTGGTGGCGGGCCGACGAGGGCCGGCTCCAGCGCCTCTCGGACGGGCCGTCGCCCTGGCCCAGCGTGTCGGTCGTGGACGTGCGGGGAGCGCTCAGGGCCCATCCGCTCTCCCCCCTCCTTCGCGGGGCCATGAAGGAAACGCTCGCGGCCAACGGCAGGGTCCTCCTCCTCGTGACTCGCATCGGCTCGGCGATGGCGTGCAACGAGTGTGGCTTTCTCGTCCGGTGCCCGGAGTGCGGGATCGCCTTGGCCTTTTCCCGCGCGCGGCGGGAGCTGGCGTGCCGGCTGTGCCGCCGCGCCGATCCCGCGCCCGACACCTGCCCCCACTGCCGCGGCCGCCAGCTGGCGCCGTTCGGCTGGGGGACCGAGCGCGTGGAGCAAGCGGTCAGGGCGGAGTTCCGGCGCTACCGTATCGTGCGTGACGACGCCGAATCGGGGCGGGGCCGCGCCCGGGCGGCGGGCGACAGCGGCGCGCAGGTGGTCGTCGGGACCCGCGCGGCGCTCAAGGCATTCGTCCCTCGCGCGCCCTCGCTGATCGGGTTCATCACCCCCGACCCCATCCTGAGACTGCCGGACTTCAGAGCCGGCGAGCGGGCGTTTTCCCTCCTCTGGGCGGCGGCCGAGAAGGTCGCCGGCCGCGGCCGGGTGGTCATCCAGACCCAGCATCCCACCCACTACGCCGTTCGCGCGGCGGCGGAGCAGGACCTGGCCGGCTTCTACAAGGACGAGCTCGGCTTCAGATCGGAGCTCGGGTATTCGCCGTTCCGCCGGCTCTGCCTCCTGACGATCAGGAGCCGCACCGAGGGCGCCGGCCGGCGCCTGGCGGAAACCCTCCATCGGGAGCTGAGCGGCCTCGGGGGACTGACGGTGTATCCCCCCGCGCCGCTCGGCCGCTCGCCCCGGGCGGCCCGCTGGCAGATCGTCCTGAAGGGCGGCGACGACCTCCCCGCGCGGCTCTCCCCCCTGCTCGGGCCGTCCCGGGAACGCCGAGGCGACGGCCGCGGTATCATAGAGGTCGAGATGGATCCGGTGGATCTCGCATGATCCTGAAAGTCAGGAAGTACGGCGACCCGATCCTGAGACGAAAGGCGGATCCGATCCCGGCCGTCACGCCCGAGATCGAGGGGCTCATCGCCGACATGATCGAGACCATGTACGACCAGGTCGGGATCGGCCTCGCCGCCTCCCAGGTCGGCATCCCGCTTCGGCTGATCCTCGTGGACGACAACAAGGGCGGCGGCGTGCGGCCACTCATCAACCCGGCCATCGCCGGGCGGCGGGGCAGTGTCGAGGGCGAGGAAGGGTGCCTCTCGATCCCGGGAATCTTCGCCCCGGTCGTGAGGGCCGAGTGGGTGAAGGTCGAGGCGTTGGACCGCAATGGCGCGCCGCTGGTCCTGGAGGCCAGCGGGCTCCTGGCGCGGGTGATCCAGCATGAGATCGATCACCTCGAGGGGATCCTCTTCATCGACCGGCTGGACAAGGTCACGCGCGACCGGATCAAGCGGAAGATCAAGAAGGAAGGGCTTCCGGACGAAGCCCCCCACTCGGCCTTCGCGCTCTAATCCCGGACCGCCCCGATGAAGGTTCTCTTCTACGGCACGCCCGAGTTCGCCCTTCCGACGCTCGAGGCGCTTCTCGACCGTCACCAGGTCGTCGCCGTCGTCACACAACCCGACCGCCCCGCGGGCCGGGGCCAGCGCGTCACGGCCTCGCCGGTGAAGCGGCGCGCCGAGGCCGCCGGGCTGCCCATCCTCCAGCCCGCGCGGCTTCGCGATTCCGAGTGGCCCGACCGCCTCCGCGGCTTCGGCGCCGAGGTTGCCGTGGTCGTCGCGTTCGGCCAGATCCTGCCCCGAGGCGTGCTCGACGTCCCGCCTCGGGGCTCGATCAACGTCCACGCCTCACTCCTGCCGCGCTACCGCGGCGCCGCGCCCATCGCCTGGGCACTGATCCGCGGCGAGACCGAAACCGGGATCACGACCTTCCTCATGGACGAAGGGATGGACACGGGCCCGATCCTCCTCCAGGATGCGACGCCGATCGAGCCCAGCGAGACGGCGGGAGAGCTAGCGGCGCGGCTTTCGCGTCTGGGGGCCGCCCACTTGCTGAAGACGCTGGAGAGTCTCGATACGCTCACGCCCAGGCCCCAGCGCCATGAACTGGCGACGCTGGCCCCCCGGCTCAAGAAGGAGGACGGCGCCCTCCGGTGGACCGAGCCCGCCCGGGCCCTCGTCAATCGGATCCGCGGCTGCAACCCCTGGCCCGGCGCGACGGCCCAGACGCCGCGGGGGAGGATCTTCATCTGGCGGGCCGCGGCCCTGGACGAGCCCTTCACCGCCGAGGCCGGCGAGGTCGTGAGGGCCGCGAGCGGGGCGCTCGCCATCGCGACCGGCGCCGGCCTGCTCCTGCCGCGCGAGGTCCAACCCGAGAACCGCCGGATCATGGCGTGGAACGCCTTTCTGGCCGGCGCCCGGATGGGCCCCGGTGCTCGGCTCGACACCCGGACCGCGTGAGCCCCATCTCTCCGGCGCGGGTCGAAGCCCTCAGGATCCTCTGCCGGGTCGAAGAGGACCAGGCCTTCGCCGACCTCGCCCTCGACGCGGCGCTCGAGCGGGCGAAGCTTCCGGCGCGCGACCGGGCCCTCGCGACGGAAATCGTGTACGGGACGCTCCGCTGGCAGCGGCGCCTGGACTGGATTCTCGCCCCGCACTCCCGGCGGCGGCTCGACCGCCTCGACCTCTGGGTGAGGAATCTCCTGCGCCTCACGGCCTACCAGCTCCAGTTCCTCTCCAAGGTGCCGGCCTACGCCGCGGTCAACGACGCCGTGGCGCTGGCCAAGCGGCGGGCCCACGGCGAGGCCGCTCCATTCGTCAACGCCGTCCTGCGCTCCCTGACCCGCAGCGGCGGCAGCCCCCCTCCCCCGCCGGAGGATCCCGTGGAGGACATCGCCACGCGACTGTCGTTTCCATCCTGGCTGGCCCACCGCTGGGCCCGACGGTTTGGCCTGGACGAAGCGGAGCGGCTGATGACGGCCCTCGACGAGCGGCCGGTGGTCACCATTCGCGCAAATTTGCTCGAATGCACTCGGGCTCAGCTCGCCCAGCGGCTCGAGGATGAAGAAGAAGTGGCCTGCTCGGCCACCACCTTTGCCCCCGAGGGGCTGGCGCTTGAGGAGCCCGGGCCGGCCTTCAGGTTCAAAGCCTTCAAGGCGGGCTGGTTCATCCTTCAGGACGAGGCGTCCATCCTCGTCAGCCACCTCCTCGGGCCGAAACCGGGAGAGACCGTCGCCGACGTCTGCGCCGCACCGGGGACCAAGACGACTCACCTGGCGGCGCTGATGCAGAACTCCGGGAAGGTCGTGGCCATGGATCCCCACGCGGCGCGGCTCAAGCTGGTCTCCCGCGCCGCGGCGCGGCTGGGAGTCAAGATCGTGGAATGCCATGGAGGGAGCGCCCAGGCCCTGGCCCCCAGGTTCAAGGACCGCTTCGACCGGGTGCTGGTTGACGCCCCCTGCTCGAACCTCGGCGTCATCCGCCGGCACCCCGACGTCAAGTGGCGCCGCGCTGAGGCCGACCTTCCCCGCCTCGCCGAGTGGCAGCGAGCGATCCTCGACGCCGCCGCCCCGATGTGCCGGGCTGGAGGCACCCTCGTCTACGCCACCTGCTCGCTGGAGCCCGAGGAGAATGAGGGAATCATTCTCCCCTTCCTCGAAGCCCATCCCGAGTGGCGATTCGACCCGCCGGGCGAGGCCGAGTTCCCGATTCCCTTCGAGCCGCCCGGCGTGCTACGCTGCCTCCCGCACAAGCACGGCACCGACGGCTTCACCGCCTTCCGGTTGAAAAGAGGCGACGGACGGTGATGGCTGCGCCCGACTGGCACCAGCGGAGACCGGGTATGGGAAGCAACAAGCTAGTGGAATGATCAAGATTGCGCCGTCCATCCTGTCGGCGGATTTCGCGGCGCTGGGGGAGGCGATCGCCCGGGTGGAGGCCGCGGGCGCCGACTGGCTCCACGTGGACGTGATGGACGGCCACTTCGTCCCCAACCTCACCATCGGGCCGCCCGTCGTGGAGGCGATCCGCAAGCGCACGCGCCTGCCGCTGGACGTCCACTTGATGATCGAGGCTCCCGAGCGCTTGCTTGCGGCCTTTGCGTCGGCTGGAGCCGATCTGTTGACGGTCCATGCCGAGGCGTGCCCCCACCTGGACCGCACCCTCCACCAGATCCGCGAGCTCGGCGCGAAGGCCGGCGTGGCGCTGAATCCCTCGACGCCGCCCGCCGTCCTCGAGTACGTCCTCGACAGCCTGGATCTGGTCCTCGTGATGTCGGTCAACCCGGGCTTCGGCGGCCAGGCCTTCATCCCGACGAGCTACGCCAAGGTCCGCCAGGTGCGGACCCTCCTCGGGAAGCGGCCCGCCGAGGTCTCCGTGGACGGCGGGGTCAAGCTGGAACACGCCGCCCCCCTGACGGCCCACGGCGCCTCCGTCCTGGTGGCGGGGTCGCTGATCTTCGGCGCCCCCGACCCCGGCGCGGTCGTCAAGCAGCTCCGGGACGCCGCGGAAGTATCGAAATAGCCTTGACTTTTTGCCCTCCCTCCCGTAACATCTAGGTTTCCGATCCAAGCCCGAAGGCGTTCGGAATATGTTCGACACTCTTACCCAGCGTCTGACCGCGATCTTCGACCGGCTCAGGGGTTACGGCCGGCTGACGGAGGAGAATATCCAGGAGGCGCTCCGCGAGGTTCGCGTGGCGCTCCTCGAGGCCGACGTCAACTTCAAGGTCGTCAAGGCGTTTGTCGAGCGCATCCGTGCCAGGGCCGTGGGCCAGGACGTCCTCCAGTCGCTCACCCCGGGGCAGCAGGTCGTCAAGGTCGTCCACGACGAGCTGATGGAGCTGCTCGGCGGGAGCGGTCACCGGCTGGCAATGGCGCCCCATCCGCCCACCGTGATCATGCTGATGGGGCTTCAGGGATCGGGCAAGACCACCTCGGCGGCCAAGCTGGCCCGCCATTTCCAGCGGCAGGGGCAGCACCCGCTCCTCGCCGCGGCCGACGTCTACCGGCCGGCCGCGGTGGAGCAGCTCCGAGCACTCGGAGCCCAGCTCCAGATCCCCGTCGTCGGCAGCGCGGGGCAGAAGCCGCTCGAGATCTGCCAGGAGGCCCTCCGGGCCGCGGCGGACCGCGGGCTCTCCCCCGTCATCCTCGATACCGCGGGACGCCTGCACATCGACGAGCCGATGCTCGAAGAGCTCCAGATGCTCAAGCGCGAGGTGCACCCACACCACGTCCTCCTCGTCGCGGATGCCATGACCGGCCAGGACGCGGTGACCATGGCCGAGCGCTTCAACAGCGCGGTGGGCATCGACGCCGTGATCATGGCCAAGCTGGACGGCGACGCGCGCGGCGGCGCGGCCCTGTCCATCCGCCAGGTCACCGGCCGCCCCATCGCCTTCGTGGGAACGGGAGAGAAGCCGGACGCCCTCGAGCCCTTCCATCCGGAGCGCATGGCGTCCCGGATCCTCGGGATGGGGGACGTCGTCTCGCTCGTGGAAAAGGCGCAGGCCGGCGTGGACCAGGCGAAGGCCGAGGAGCTGGCGAAGAAGATCCGGGAGGAGAGCTTCACCCTGGAGGACTTCGCCGGCCAGCTGAAACAGCTCCGCTCCATGGGACCGCTGGGGGAGCTGCTGGAGATGATCCCGTTCTTCAAGGGCGCCAAGGGAATTCCCGCCGAGCTCCGGGGCGAAGAGACGGAGCTCCGGCGCTACGAGGCGATCATCGGCTCCATGACGCCCCGGGAGCGGGTCGAGCCCCAGATCATCAACGGCAGCCGCCGGACCCGCATCGCGCGGGGCAGCGGCACCAGCGTGCAGGACGTCAACCGCCTGCTCAAGCAGTACGCGCAACTCAAGAAGATGATGCACGGCCTCAAGCAGCTGGAGGGGAAGGCGGGAAAATTGAAGGGACTTCCATTTCAAATTCCGGGGAGGTGACAGAGTGGCTGTTCACATCAGGCTGAGACGCGAAGGGAAGACGAAGAAGCCCGCGTACCGTGTCGTGGTGGCGGACTCCCGGGCGCCGCGGGACGGCCGGTTCATCGAGGCCGTCGGGTACTACAACCCGCTGACGAGCCCGCCCATGCTCAAGATCGACGGGGAGAAGGTCTCGGCGTGGCTCAAGAAGGGCGCCCAACCCTCGAACACGGTTCGCGTGCTCCTCGCGCGAGCGGGAATCGGCAAGAGCTGAGCCGTGAGCGGGCGCCCGAGCAGTGGGGGTGGTGGGTATGAAGGAGCTGATCGAGTACATCGCCAAGGCTCTCGTGGACGAACCGGATCAGGTGCGGGTGACCGAGGTGGAAGGGGAGAGGATCACCGTGATCGAGCTCCGAGTGGCGCAGAGCGACCTCGGCAAGGTCATCGGCAAGCAGGGCCGGACGGCGCACTCCATCCGAACCCTGCTGAACGCCGTGGCCACGAAGCTCAGGAAGCGCGCGGTGCTCGAGATCCTGGAATGAGGGGACGGCTCGTCCCCTTGGCGGAGATCGTCAGGCCCCACGGCCTGCGCGGGGAGGTCAAAGCCCTCCTCCTCACAGACGACCCGGGGCAGCTCGCAGGACTGGGGGAGTGCTACCTTTGGGACGCGGCGAGCGACGCGCGGTGCCCCTGCCGGATCGAGCAGTGCCGGGTACAGGGGAGAGCGGCGATCCTGGCGCTCCGGGGGATCGGGTCCGTCGCGGAGGCCCGGACGCTCGTGGGCCGGCTCGTGGCAGCCCCCGAGGAGGCGTTGGCCCCCCTCCCCCGAGGAACGTTTTACGCCTCGGCGCTGGTCGGGGCGAGTGTCGTCACGGAGGATGGCGTCTTGGTGGGAGAGTTCGTCGGGTTGGAAGCGGCGCCCGGCCAGGACCTCTGGGTCGTGAGGGCGGGTCAGCGGGAGTACCTCATCCCGGCGGTGGCCGAGATCGTTCGCGAGGTGAACGTGACGGCCCGGAGGATCACGATCCGCCCGCCCGAGGGCTTGCTGGAGCTGGCAACGCAATGAGAATTGATATCGTCACGCTCTTTCCCGGGATCTTCGTGGGCCCGCTCCAGGAGTCGATCCTGGGCCGCGCCCGCGCCAAGGGGCTCGTGGAGATCGGCGTGATCAACCTGAGGGACTGGGCGGAGGGGCGCCACCGCGTCACCGACGATTATCCCTTCGGCGGCGGCGGGGGCATGGTGCTCAAGCCCGAGCCGCTCTTTGCCTGTGTCGAGGGGCTCCGCAGGCCCGGCTCCCGGGTGGTCCTGCTCGATCCCCAGGGACGCCGCTTCAGCCAGGATGTGGCGCGCGAGCTGGCCAAGGTGGAGCACCTCATCCTCCTCTGCGGGCGCTACGAGGGCGTGGACGAGCGCGTGCGCGAGCACCTGGCCGACGACGAGATCTCGATCGGCGATTACGTCCTGACCGGGGGCGAGCTGCCCGCCCTGGTGGTGACCGACGCGGTCGTGCGGCTGCTGCCCGGCGCCCTCGGCGACGCGGAGGCCCCGGGCAAGGACTCCTTCGGCGCGGGGCTCCTGGAGGGGCCGCACTACACGCGGCCCGAGGAATTCCGGGGCTGGCGGGTCCCCGAAGCGCTGCTCTCGGGGGACCACGCGCGGATCGCCGGCTGGCGCCGGGCCCAGGCCCTTTGGCTGACATGGCAGCGCCGACCTGACCTTCTGGAAACAGCGGAATTGAGCCCGGAGGAGCAGAAACTGATCGAAGAGTTCAGGCAGGGCAAGAAGCCGGAAGCATAAATCTTGCCCCTCACCCTGCCTCTCCCCACCGGGGAGAGGAGAAGTGGTGAGGGGCGCATCAAGTAGGAGCGCGAGGTATGGATGCCATCGGAGTGGTCGAGGCGAGTCAGCTGAAAAAGAACCGCGGCGACTTCGCCCCGGGCGACACGGTGAAGGTGCAGGTCAAGGTCGTCGAGGGCGAGAAGGAGCGCATCCAGTCCTTCGAGGGCGTGGTGATCCGGAAGCGCCGGGAAGGAGCGCGCGCTTCCTTCACGGTCAGGCGGATTTCCTACGGCGTGGGCGTGGAGCGCACGTTCCCGCTGCACTCCCCGATGGTCGAGCGCGTCCAGGTCGTGCGCCGGGGTGACGTCCGCCGGTCGAAGCTCTACTACCTGCGCACCCTCTCGGGCAAGGCGGCCCGGCTCAAGGAGAAGCGGGCCGTGATCCCCACCACCGGCGAGTCCTCGTAGGCGCGCGGCCCGCGCCATGGGACATCAGGCGGCGGCGGTCACCCGGCCACTGCACGACGTCGTGCTTGTTCGAGCGCCGGCTTTGCCGGCGCAACTTCCGGGGGGAGGAGTCGGAAGGGGGGCGGAGCCCCCCTCCGAGGTGTGAGCGCCCCGTACCGCTACGAACGGGCGGCCTGGCGATCGGGGCTGAAGCAGGTGGCGGGAGTGGACGAGGCCGGGCGGGGGCCGCTGGCGGGACCCGTCGTCGCCGCCGCCGTGATCCTCGATCCGACTTGCCGCGTCAGCGGACTCGATGACTCCAAGCGTCTCAGCCCCACGCGGCGGGAAGCCCTTTTCCAGGAGATCCTCATCGCCGCCCGGGCAGTGGCGACGGGCATCGTGGATCCCCAGACCATCGATCGTGTGAACATCCTCGAGGCCACCCGGCGCGCGATGTACGACGCGCTCCGCAGGCTCGCCCTCCGCCCCGACCTCGTTCTGATCGACGCCCTCCGGCTCCCCGCGCTGGCCGTCCCGCAGAAGCCCATCATCAAGGGCGACAGCCGCTCGGCCTCCATCGCGGCGGCCTCCATCGTCGCCAAGGTCACCCGCGATCGGCTCATGCTCGAGGCCGACGGCCGGTTCCCCCAGTACGGCTTCGCCCGCCACAAGGGCTACCCCACGCCGGAGCACCGGGCGGCTCTGGAAAGGCACGGCCCCTGCCCCATCCACCGGCGCACCTTCCACGGCGTTTGGATCCAAGGCGACCTCTTCGAGAGGAGTTGACCATGAAGGCCTTCGCGTTGTGCCTCGGGATCGCTCTCCTCCTTCTCGGCTGGGCCCCACTGACGACGGCCCAGCCGGCGTGCCCCCCCACCGCTCCGGACATGGAAGGGCCGTTTTACAAGCCGGGGGCCCCGACCCGCGAGAGCACGGGCAAGGGCTTCGTGGTGAGCGGCACGGTGAAGTCCGCGGGCTCGTGCGCGCCCATCGCCGGCGCCCGGGTCGAATGGTGGCAGGCCAACCCCAGGGGAACCTATGACGACGAGCATCGCGGAACCCTGGTGTCGCGCCGCGACGGCACCTACCGCTTCGAGACCGATTTCCCCCCGCCCTACTTCGGCCGGCCCCCCCACATCCACTTCAAGGTGTTCGCGCCCGGCCATCGGGCGCTCACGACCCAGCTCTACCCCAAGCCCGGACAGACCGAGATCACCTTCGACCTGGTCGTGGTCAAGCAGTGACGCCATGGACCTGCGGCGCTCGGTCGGGAAACGGGGCGAAGAGGAGGCCGAGCGGTTTCTCCAGAAGCGCGGCTTCACCATCCTCGACCGGAACGTCCGCTCCCGCCTTGGCGAGATCGATCTCGTGGCGCGCGACGGCAAGGCCCTCGTCTTCGTCGAGGTCAAGACCCTCCGGGAGCGCCAGGGGGACCCGCCCCAGGCGGCCGTCGGCCCGAGTAAGCAGCGCCGCCTAGGGCAGCTCGCCCAGCACTATCTCAAGCGGAAGCGGCTGGGAGACGTCGCATGCCGGTTCGATGTGGTTGCCGTCACGCTGGACGCCCGGGACCGGGTCAAGGCCCTCCGCCACCTCCCGGCCGCTTTCGAGGTGGCGACGTGGTAAAATCCCGCCACCCGTGAAGGAGCCCCGCGTGTGAATCCGGGAGATTTCGTCGAGGCGCGACGCCGGCTGGAGGCCAAGCCACATTCGGCAGGCGAAAAACTCACGACGCTCGAGGCGGCGGCCGGCCGCGTCCGGGACGGCGACCACGTGGCCATCGGGGGATGCCTCTTCTCCCGCACGCCGCTCGGGCTCCTTCGGGAGATCCTGCGCCAGCGGAGGCGAGGCCTGACCCTGTCGCGGAACCTGATGTGCTACGAGGGGGAATGGTTCATGGCCGCGGGCGCCGTCGAACGGGTGGTGACGAGCTGGTTCGGCATCGGGCTGCCCTGGGGACTCTCGCGGATCATGCGCGAGCAGGTCGAGAGCGGGCGGGTCCGCTTCGAGGAGTGGAGCCACCTGGCTCTGGGGCTTCGCTACCGGGCGGCGGCGGCGGGGGTGCCGTTCCTGCCGACGCTGACGATGCTCGGCTCGGACCTGATGGCGGCGGGCCAGGCCCAGACCATGACGTGCCCGTTCACCGGGGAGACGCTCTGCCTGGTCCCGGCGCTCTTTCCAGACGTCGCGCTCCTCAACGTCCACCGCGCCGACCGCTTCGGCAACTGCCAGATCGACGGGTATCCCCACATGGACGTCGACATCGCCCACGCCGCCACGACCGTCCTCGTCACCGCCGAGGAAATCATCGGCGACGAGGAGATCCGCCGTCACCCCGACCGGACGGTCATTCCCGGGATCGTCGTGGACGCCGTCGTCGAGGTGCCGTTCGGGTCCTACCCGCACGAGTGCTACGGCCGCTACGAGGCGGACTTCAGCCACTTCGACGCCTACGTGGCCGAGATCACGGCCAAGGGGACCGAGGCCATCCACGCGTATCTCGCCCGATACGTCTACGCGCCCCGGACCCATCAGGAATACCTCGCCCTCTTCGGCGAGGAGGCGCGGGCGCGCCAGGCGCGCTCGGCCCGGGAGCTGGTGGGGTGAACCACTCGGCCGCGGAGGTCCTCGCCGTGATGGCGGCCCGCCAGCTGAGGGGGGTCACCTCGCTCTTCGCCGGCGTGGGGATCCCCTTGCTCGCCGCGGCCCTCGCCCAGAAGACGCATGCCCCCGACCTGACCATCGTCGTCGAGGGAGGCTCGATCGGGCCGGAGGTGATTCCCGGCCGGCTTCCCATCTCCACCAACGAGATGCGCGTCGCCCATCGCGCCCGGATGCTGCCGGGCATCACCGACATCTTTCTCCTCGCCCAGCGCGGGTTTCTGGACGTGGGCTTCGTCGGGGGCGCCCAGATCGACCGATACGGGAACCTGAACTCGAGCCTGCTGGGGCCCCACGAGCGCCCGAAGGTGCGGCTCCCCGGGAGCGGGGGCGCCAACGACATCATCTCGCTCTGTCGCCGCGTGATGGTCGTCACGATGCACGAGCGCCGCCGGTTCGTCCCGCAGGTGGACTTCGTCACGAGCCCGGGCTTTCTCGGGGGCGGGGATGCCCGGCGAAAGGCTGGCCTGCTCTTCGGCCGCGTCAGCCGGGTCGTCACCCATCTGGCGATCCTCGACTTCGAGGAGGACTCGAAAGCCATGAGGGTCGCGGCGCTCCACGCGGGCGTGACGGTGGCCGACGTGCGGGACAACACCGGCTTCGAGCTCCTGATCCCAGAGGGGATCGGGACGACCGAGCCGCCGACGGAGAGGGAGCTGACCGTGCTCCGGAGCCTCGACCCGGACCGCCGGTTCCTCTAGCGGAAGCCATGCCGGTCCAGGTCGGGCTCGCGCTCAAGAACTTCGTGGGGCCGGGCGAATCGCCGGATCCCCAGGCCATCCTCGCCTACGCCGAGCGCGCGGAGGCGCTGGGCTTCGAGTCGCTCTGGGCCTGGGACCACATCCTGCTCGGCGTGGAGCCTGCCTTCCCCATCCTCGATGCCTTTTCCATCCTCAGCGCCATCGCCGCCCGGACGAGCCGGATCCGGCTCGGAACGGGCGTCCTGGTCCTGCCCCTCAGGAACCCCGTCGTTACCGCCAAAGTGGCGGCGAGCCTGGACCAGATCTCCAGAGGCCGTCTGATTCTCGGCGTGGCGACCGGCTGGTACGCGCGAGAGTTCGACGCCTGCGGCGTGCCGTTCAAGGAGAGGGGGCGCCTGCTGGAGCGCAACCTGGACCTCCTGCTCCGCCTCTGGGGCGACGCGCCGGTGACGGCCCAGGTGGACCAGCTGAACCTCCGCGAGGCGGTGATCGTGCCGAAGCCTTTCCAGAAGCCGCGGCCGCCGATTCTCATCGGCGGCTACGTGGACGCCGTGCTCCGGAGGGTGGCGCGCGTCGCGGATGGCTGGCTCACGTACTTCTATACGCCGGAGTCCTTCGAGAAGTCCTGGACGAAGATCCGGGACTATGCGGCTTCGTACGGCCGGCGCCCGGAGGCCCTGACCGCGACCAACCAGCTGGCGATCTACGTCGGGCCTCCCAAGGCGAAGGCCGATCCCCCGATGCGCGAGTGGCTCTCCACCGAGTGGGACGTGGCCGCCTGGAGCGACTCGACCATCGAGCACGCCATCCGCGGGACGCCCGAGGAGTGCCTGGCCCAGTTGAGACCGCACGTGGCGACGGGCGTCGACCGGCTGATCCTCATCCCCTACCGCTACCGGCCCGACCAGGTCGAGCTGATCGCCCGGGAGATCCTCCCCGCCCTCATCGCCTAGCCTGGATTATTCACGAACGATCGTCGCCTGCGGCGGGCGGGTCCTGTCGCAGGGCGCCCCCCCGCGGGTCCGGCTCCGTCACCCGCTCGCCCGAACGCCGCGCGCCGCGCGGCGGACGGGACGAGGGGGGCCCACTGCGCGCGGCCCCGCGAGGACCGCACCCTGCGCCACCCGCCCGGTCGTGCCATCGCCGTTCGTGAAGAACGCGCGCTAGCGGCTCGGAGGGATCCTAGCCCCGGCGGGGCCGGGAGGGGTAGATCACATCCTCGGCGTGCTCGTACATCCAGTCCACCTCCGCCTGCCCGAGGGCACGGAGCTCCGCGCCCCGGAGCGCCGCGAGTCGCTCGGCCAGGATGTTCCGGCGGACCTCCGAGGTGAGCGTGTTCAGACGGTGGTAGGCCTCGGAGATGGTCCGCCCGAGCGTCGTGATCCCGTGGTTCTCCATGATGACGGCATTGGTGTGCTGGATGAACTCCTTGATGGGCCCGACGTCCTGCTCCACGTTGATGTGGGAAGGCACGAGGTGGGGCGGCTTGGCCATCACGTAGGGAAATTCGAGAGAGAGGACCTTCAGCTCCTTGAACGCCCCCGAGGCGAAGAACGCGATGGTCTCGTCGTGGTGGACGTGGATGACCCCGTTGATGTCCGGGCGCAGGCGGAGGATCTCCCGGTTGAGCTGATGCCCCACGCTGGTCGGCACCGTCCCCTGGAGCAGCCGCCCCGTGGGGATGTCGGTGACGACCACGTTGTCGAGGGTCATCTCCTCCAGGGAGACCTCGGCGTGCTTGGTGTAGGCGACGCCGTCCGGAAAGCCCGGACGGGGGACCCGGATGGCGATGTTGCCGAGGGAGTTGTGGATGTACCCCCGCGCCACGATCATCCGCGCGTAGCGCAGAAGCAGCGTGCCGATCCCCTCGTCGAAGCGAACCCGTGGCGTGCGCCGTGAGCGACCCGATCGCGCCATGCTCCTCCCTCCTGGCCGTGCCGGCCCGTTCGCGGACCCCTCTGCCTCCAGGGTACCACCCCTTGACTTGGCCCCCCAATGCTGCGATAACCAATCCCACCCAGGGAAGGGGGCACTGACATGCACCAGTACTTTACGCGGTTCGGATCCCTCGAGCGGTACGAGAAGGGCGGTGTCGAGGTCATCAACGACGACCCCAGGAACTACGTGTTCTCGAACATCTTCGAGGTGGCGTCGAAGGCGAGGCCGTACGAGAAGGTGGCCGTCGGCAAGAACCTCGAGTACGTCATCGAGGCGATCCGGGCGGAGGGCACCTCCGAGTGGCGCGCCCCCGGGCACGACGAGTTCGCCCTCGTGATGGACGGGGAGGTCGAGATCCGGCTCCTGAAGCTCGACAATCCATCCGTCGTGCCGCCGGGGACCCACGGCTCGGTCGCGCTCAAGGGCGCGCCGGCGGGGCGCAAGATGGGGGTGGTCCGCGCGCGGCGCGGCCACATGACGCTGCTTCCCGTGGGCGCGGCCTATCAATTTCACGGCAATCGTCCGGGCGTGGTCCTGCTCCAGACGATCGCCGGGAAAGACACGACCGAGCGGTGGGCGGACATCTGCCAGAAGTGAGGAGGAGACGCGCATGACCACCTCAACGCTCCCCGAGATCGGATCCGTCGAGCCGAACCAGCACGGCTACCGGAGCTTTTCCCTCGGGAAGTTCGCGTTCGCCCGCGACGAGTACTTCGCCTACATCCAATGGCCGAAGGGCCACCACCTCATGCCCGTCGATGCCTTCCTGCGCGCGCTCCAGCGTGATATCGCGTGGGGCTTCTTCTACGGGATCGTGAACTTCGACGGCGTCATCGGGACTCTCAACCACTACGGAACCGTCGATCTCTTCGCCGGCCGGTATAACGCGCACTACCGGAAGGCCGGGCTCGACTACGTCGAGAACTTCAAGACCCCGCTGATCCAGCGCGTCTTCGAGGCGATGCTCGACGACTGGACCAACGCCACCTTCGATCCTTTCGCCAGCCCCGAGGAGACCGGGACGGCATTCGGTCCCAAGAACGGCAATAACAAGGAGGCGATCACCCGGCATCGCGTGACGGCCAAGCGCATGGTGGGCGCGCCGGGCGACGAGCCCCTCCGCACCGACGACAACGGGTTCCCCGTCAACCGGGGATTCGGCGATGTGCCCCAGGACGCGCCCGACCTCAAACCCGAGCCGGGATTCGAGGACGAGGTCGTCGCGTTCAACCTCTTCGCCTACCTGTCCCGCTCGGACGTGACGTGGAACCCCTCGGTCGTCTCGGTATGCAAGAACAGTCTCTACTGCCCCACCACGGAGGAGTACATCCTGCCGATCATCCACGGCAACGACCGGGTGGAGTGGTTCGTCCAGCTCAGCGACGAGATTCACTGGGAGGTCGAAGATCGCGAGACGGGCGCCGCCCGGGCGCGGGTCACCATGAAGCCGGGGGACGTCGCGGCGATGCCGGCGGACATCCGCCACCGGGGGTTCGCGCCGAAGCGCTCGATGCTCCTGGTCTGGGAGAACGCGTCGCCGGAGATCCCGGCTCTGATCGCACAAGGTAAGCTCCCGACGAACCCGGTCCAGTTCTAGTCCGGGGCACACTCACACCGCTGAACCAGGAGGGAGTGCCATGAGGCACACACGCATCGCCGGAATCCTCCTTTCGGCCATTCTCGTCGGGGGGCTGGCAGTCCCCGCCGGGTGGGCCCAGCAGGACCCCGTCAAGATCGGGGTCATCCAGCCACTCTCGGGACCCGTCGCCGCCTCCGGCAACTACGTGCGAATGGGGACGGAGATCGCCCGGGACTGGATCAACGCCCGGGGCGGCGTCCTGGGGCGGCAGATCCAGCTCGTCATCGAGGACAACAAGTCGGACCCCAAGGAGGCCGCCAGCGCCGCGGAGAAGCTCATCGTCCGCGACAAGGTTCCGGCCATCATGGGTGCCTGGGGCAGCTCGATGACCCTCGCCGTCATGCCGAAGCTCGAGGAGTACGGCGTGCCCATGGTCGTCGAGACCTCGAGCGCCGCCTCCATCACCAAGAAAGGCAACCCGTGGGTCTTCCGCATCAGCCCGCCGAGCGAGATGGAGGCCCTCGGCCTTGGGAAGTACCTGGGTGACCTGGGAGTCAAGCGGGCCGACTTCCTGGCCGTGAACACGGACTGGGGGCGGGGCGCGGTCGCCGCGTTCGGAGACATCCTGAAGAAGCGGGGCGCGAACGTCGGCGCCGTCGAGTTCATGGAGCAGGCCGCCACCGACATGAGCGCCCAGATCACCAAGATCCGGGGCACCGGCGGCGACACGCTCTTCCTGACCACGAGCGTCGAGCAGATCACGCTCGTGCTGAAGCAGGGCCAGGAGCAGCGGCTGGGACGCAAGATCGTCACCACCGGCGGCAGCTCCTCCCCCGATCAGCTGGTCAGGCAGGCCGGGGCCGCGGCCGAGGGGACCTACCACATCCTCTTCTTCCTCCCCTGGTTCCCGGAGGCGATGCCGGACGGCAAGCTGGCGAAGGCCTTCGTGGACGAGTGGACCAAGCGGGGGCATCCCTTCGCCGGGTTGACCGAGGGGTTCAGGGGCCACGACGGGATCCTGACGATCGTCGAGGCCATCCGCACCGCCGGGAAGGCCGAGGCGAAGGCGATTCAAGCGGCCCTCTGGAAGGTCAGCCTGATGGGCGTCAACGGCCCGATCAAGTTCGCCAAGGACGGGCCGCCCGGCAAGGAGAGCGGCCAGAGCCAGCCGAGTATCTTCGTCGTCCAGATCAAAGGCGGGAAAGTCACGCTGCCGGCCTTCATGGCCAAGAAGTAGCAGCGCTCGCGGGGCGCCTCCCTCACCTGTCCCTCTCTCCTTCATCCTCTCCCCCCGCGGGGGAGAGGGAAGGGTGAGGGGGGGAGGCAAAGCTGAGGGGGGCGCTCCCCTCCTCTCCCCCCGTGGAGGAGTTCCTCCAGCACATCCTGAACGGCCTGATCCTGGGCGGCACCTACGCGCTCCTGGGCATCGGCCTCACGCTCATCTTCGGCATCATGAACGTCGTGAACTTCGCCCACGGGGAGTTCTACACCCTGGGGGCGTACACGACCTTCCTCTTCCTCGCGCTCCTCGAGACCAACTTCTTCCTCGCCCTGCTGGGCGCGGTCGCCTCCGGGATCCTCCTCGGGGCGATCTGCGAGCGCCTCCTCCTCCGCCCGCTCCTCGGGGAGTCCATCGACACGACCATGCTCGTGATGATCGGGGTCTGGATCGCGATGCAGAATGCCGAGCTCACCCTATGGGGCGGCGTGGCCAAGAGCATCGACCATCCCTTCCCCCAGCCGCCGCTGACCCTGGGCCCGCTCTCGGTGGCGCCGCTCAGGCTCTTCGTCCTGGGCGCGGCGGTCCTTCTCATCGCCGGCTCGCATCTCTTGATCCACCGGACGCGCCTGGGCCGGGCCATGCGGGCGACCTTCCAGGATCGGGAGACGGCGGCCCTCATGGGCGTGGACATCCACCGGATCCACACGGTGACCTTCGCCTTCGGCTCGGGCCTGGCCGCGGGCGCCGGAGCCCTCCTCGGGCCCGTCTTCGTCGTCTACCCGGCCATGGGGGATCCGGCGGCCCTTAAGGCCTTCGTCGTCGTCATCCTGGGGGGCCTCGGGAACTTCGCGGGGGCCACGCTCGGCGGCCTGATCCTCGGGATCGCCGAGGAGCTCGGCGCGGGGTACATCTCGTCGGGCTACCGCGATGCCGTCGGCTTCGCCATCATCATCCTGGTCCTCCTCCTCCGGCCCTCGGGCCTCTTCGCCCGGGCCGAGCGTGTGGGATGAGGCGGGTCGGCCTCGGCGTCCTGGGGGCGCTCCTCCTCGCGGCGCCGTTCTGGGTGTGGAACCCCTACTACGTCCATATCCTGATCATGGCCGGGATCTTCACGATCCTGGCGCTCTCGCTGAACCTCCTCCTGGGCTACACAGGCCAGCTCTCGCTGGGCCACGCCGCGTTCTTCGGCATCGGGGCCTACACCTCCGCCCTCCTCGCGCTCCGCCTCGACTGGCCGGCCTGGGCCGGCTTCGTGGCCGCCGTGCTCGTGGCCGGCCTGGCCGGCTACGGGGTCGGGAAGGTCTCGCTGAAGCTCCGCGGCGCCTACTTCGTCCTCGTGACGATCAGCTTCGCCGGCGTCATCTACCTGGTGAGCGTCAACTGGATGGAACTCACGAACGGCCCCCTCGGGCTCCCCGGCGTGCCGCCCTTCGAGGTGGCCGTCGCCGGGCTCTTCGAGCTCTCGTTCCGGAGCAAGCCGGCCTTCTATTACCTCGTCCTGGGGGTCGCGGCGCTCGCCTACCTGGTTTGCCGCCGCCTCGTCAGCTCGCGGATCGGCCGGGCCTTCATCGCCCTCCGGGAGAACGAAGCCCTGGCCGAGTCGGTGGGGATCGACGGCACGCGCTACCTGGTCCTGGCCGCGGTGGTGAGCGCCGCCATGGCCGGCGCCGCGGGGAGCCTGTACGCGCACTACACGCGCTTCGTGAGCCCCGAGGTCTTCCTCTTCACCTACACGGTCACCATGGTGATCATGGTCGTCGCGGGGGGAAAGGGGACGCTGGCCGGGCCCGTGGTGGGCGCCGTGCTGTTCACGGTGCTGCCGGAGGCGCTCCGGGAGGTGACCTCCTGGCAGTGGCAGATGCTCCTCTACGGAGTCCTCCTCATCCTGACCGTCTTCTTCCTTCCCAAGGGCGTGGTCCCGGCCCTCGAGACCTGGCTCCGGGAGCGGCGCGCCATCCGCCCATGAGACACCGTGCCGCACACTCGAAGCATCGAGGGCAGGTTCGAGCGCGGGCTTGGCCCGCGCAATCCTTGGGGGGAGGAGTCGGAAGGGGGGCGGAGCCCCCCTCCGAGGAACAATGAGCCTCCGGGTCGAGGAGATGGCGGTCCACTTCGGCGGGGTCGCGGCCCTGGCCGACGTGAGCTTCGAGGTCGAGGCCGGGAGGATCACGAGCATGATCGGCCCCAACGGGGCAGGCAAGACGACTGCCTTCAACGTCATCACCGGGTTCCTCAGACCGCTCCGGGGGCGCGTCCTCTACGAGGGCGATCCTCTCACCGGGCTGAAACCCTTTCAGATTGCAGAACGGGGGATCGTCAGGACGTTTCAGAAGACCAACGTCTTTCCCCAGACCGCCGTCCTCGACAACGTGATGATCGGCCTCCACCTCCGGGAGCGGGCCGGGCTCGCCGCGATCCTCCTCCGCCGACGACGGGTCAGGGAGGAGGAGGCGACGCTGGCGGCGCTGGCCGAGGAGATCCTGGCCTTCGTCGGCCTCGCCCACCGACGGCGCGAACCCGCCGGCGCCCTCCCGTTCGGCGAGCAGCGCCTGCTTGAGCTGGCGATCGCCCTGGCCGCCCGACCCCGGCTCCTGCTCCTCGACGAGCCGGCCTCGGGAATGAACCCGGCCGAGAAGACCGCCGTGATGGGTCTGATCCGGCGAATCCGGGAGCAGGGCGTGACGGTCTTCCTGGTGGAGCACGACATGCGGCTGGTCATGGGGATCTCCGACCGGGTCATCGTCCTCCACCTCGGCAGGGTGATCGCCCAGGGAGCGCCCGGTGAGGTCCAGAGCGATCCGCAGGTGATCAGCGCCTACCTGGGAGGCCGCTGATGCTGAGTCTCGAGGGGCTGCGGGCGGGGTACGGGCGTGTCGAGGCCCTCAAGGGCGTCTCCCTGGACGTGCGGCCGGGTGAGCTCGTGACCCTGATCGGCGCGAACGGCGCGGGGAAGACCTCCACCCTCAAGGCGATCTCGGGGCTCCTCCGGGCGTCGGGGGGCCGAATCCTCTTCGAAGGAGCCGAGATTCACCGGCTGACCCCGCGGGAGATCCTGAGGCGCGGCATCGCCCACTGCCCCGAGGGGCGACGGATCTTCCGCACGGATGCCCGGGCGATCCGCGAGGACCTGGAGCGGGTGTGCACCTATTTTCCGATCCTCGCCGAGCGGCTCCGTCAGGTGGCCGGGACCCTGTCGGGAGGCGAGCAGCAGATGCTGGCCATCGGCCGGGCGCTGATGGCCCGCCCGCGTCTGCTCCTCCTCGACGAGCCGTCCCTCGGCCTGGCCCCGGCGCTCATCGAGACGACGTTCCGCATCATCAGGGAGATCCGCCAGCGCGGGGTCACCGTGCTCATGGTGGAGCAGAACGCCTACGTCGCCCTCCGCATGGCCGACCGCGGCTACGTCATGGAGACGGGAGAGATCGCCCTGGAGGGCCCGGCGGGCGACCTCATCGAGAACGCCCACGTCAAGCGCGCCTACCTGGGCGGCTGACGATTCCGGGACAGGCCGTCGGCGCCCAGCAGTTTCCACGCCGCATTTCTGACCCGTCCTTGACCGCTGCTGGTCAGGGGACTAAGCTCACGGCGTCCCTCTTTACCGACCCGGCTCGCGGGAGGCTCTCGCATGCAGTGTTCTCGCCGCCCAGGGAAGAGACCCACCGTCGTCGCGCTGATCGTCACCCTGGCCCTCGGCATCCTCCTGGCGCCGCTCGCCGCCGGGGCGCAGCCGGCGGGGAAGGTCGCCCGGATCGGATATCTGTCACTCCGGTCGTCCGGGCCGAACGAGTACGTTGACGCATTCCTGCAAGGGCTGCGCGAGCACGGCTACGTGGTGGGACAGAACATCGTGATCGAGTACCGCTGGGCGGCGGGGCGGCCCGATCGGCTTCGCGACCTCGCGGCCGAATTGGTCCGCCTGAAGGTTGACATCATCGTGGCGTCGGCGACACCGGTGATCCAGGCCGCCAAGGACGCAACCAGGACGATCCCCATCGTCATGGCGGCAGCCCCCGATCCCATTGCGACCGGCCTGGTGGCCAGTCTCGCGCGACCGGGAGGCAACATCACCGGTTTGTCCATTCTCTCGACCGAGCTGGCGGGGAAGTGGCTGCAGCTCATCAAAGAGCTGGTGCCGGGCGCCACGCGCGTGGCCGTCCTCGCACAAGGGCCCAGTCTGGGGACGCAGCTCCTGTTCCGAGAGCTGCAAGCGGCAGCTCGGGTCGTGGGCGTCCAGCTTCAGCTGCTGGAGGTGCGGGGCCCCGACGACTTCGACAGCGCCTTCGCGGCGATGAAGCGAGAAGGCGCCGGGGCTCTCATCGTGCAGGCGTCACCACTGTCGGTTGCGCATCCGAAAGTGATTGCGGAACTGGCGGCCAAGCACCGATTGGCGGCGATGTACGGGGTGCGGGTGTTTGTGGATGAGGGGGGGCTCGTCAGCTACGGTCCGAGCTTGTTGGACATGTTCCGGCGCGCGGCCGTATACGTGGACAAGATCCTCAAAGGCGCCAAGCCCGCCGACCTGCCCGTGGAGCAGCCAACGAAGTTCGAGATGGTCGTGAACCTCAAGACCGCCAGAGCCCTCGGCCTGACAATCCCCCAGTCCGTCCTCATCCGGGCCGACCACGTGATCCAGTGACCCCTGCCCGACGCTGCCTCCCGAAAACTGGCCTGTTCCGCGATGAAATCCGCCTAGCCGTGTAAGGCACCCGCCCGGAGCTTGCCTTGACAGGTAGCAGCGACCCCTGCTAACGTGCCTTTGGTGACGACCTACCGCTTCTCCGTCGTGATCGAAAAGGATGAGAATGGATACTTCGGCGTGTGCCCGAGCCTCCAGGGGTGCTACACGCAGGGGGATACGTACGAGGAGGTTCTGGCGAACCTCAAAGACGCGATTCCCCTCCACGTCGAGGACCGGCTGGAGGCCGGGGAGGAAATTCCTCAGCCGGAGATCGTTACCCTTACGTCCCTCGACGTCGCCGTGTGACCCCGAAACTTCCCCGCGTCACCGCCGCCGAGGCCATCCACGCACTAGAGCGAGCCGGCTTCACGCTCTCCCGTCAGAGCGGCAGTCACAAGATCTACAAGAATACCGCCGGCTGCCGAGTCACCGTTCCGTACCATGCTGGCACGATTCTCCATCCCAAGGTATTGCGGAGTATCCTCGGACCTTACCCCGGAGCAGTTCCGCGCGCTGCTGTAGTGCGGCACGACACCGGATGAGGCACTTTCAGCAAGGTTCATTCCCGCGCGGCTTACGGGACTTCGCTCGACAGGACTGAAAATCCTCGTGTCGGCGGTTTACTCAATCCGGGCACCATATAATGTCATCCCTCTGAGACCCACGAGGAGCCGGTGACAATGGGGGCGAAGTACTTCGGGGCGGCGGTCAGGCGGCGGGAGGATCCGCGGTTCCTCACGGGGTCGGGGCGGTACGTCGAGGACATCACCCTCCCCGGGCTCCTCCATGCCGCCTTCGTACGGAGCCCCCATGCCCACGCCCGGGTCCGGCGGATCAGGACGGAGGGCGCGGCGAAGGTCCCGGGGGTCGTCAGGGTCTTCACGTTCGAGGACCTGGCGCGCGGGATGAAGCCCCTGCCGACCTTCGGGACCGCCCCGCCGGGGCTCGCCGCGCGGGTCGAGTTCCGCCTGAAGCACACCCCCCAGTACGCCCTGGCGCGCGACACCGTCCGGTACGTGGGCGAAGTCGTCGCGGTGGTCGTCGCGGACAGCCGCTATGTGGCCGAGGACGCCCTCGACCTGGTCGAGGTGGAGTACGAGCCGCTCCCGGCGGTCACCGACCCCCAGGCCGCCGGAGAGGCCGGGGCCACGCTGCTCCATCCCGCGTGGGGCGACAACGTCGCCGTCGCGTTCACCCACGCCATCGGCGACGCAGGGGCGGCGTTCCGCGCGGCGGAGGTCGTCCTCAGGGAGCGCTTCAGGATCCCGCGCTACGTCGGCATGCCGATCGAGACGCGCGGGATCGTCGCCGCCTACGACCGGCGCGACGGCTCGCTGACGACCTGGAACTCGACCCAGGTCGTCCACTTCACCCGGGAGGCCGTGGCCGATGCGCTCGAGATGCCTCCCCACAAGGTGCGCGTCATCGCGCCTGACGTGGGCGGGGGCTTCGGCACCAAGGCGTGCGGCTACGCCGAGGACGTTGTCATCCCCCTCGTCGCGCGAGAGCTGGGCCGCCCGGTGAAGTGGGCCGAGACGCGCCGCGAGCACAACATGAGCGCCGCCCACGCCCGGGACCAGGTCCACGAGATCGAGCTGGCGGCCACCCGGGACGGCACGCTCC
The DNA here is from genome assembly GCA_016193045.1 of Candidatus Rokuibacteriota bacterium. Lineage (GTDB taxonomy): Bacteria > Methylomirabilota > Methylomirabilia > Rokubacteriales > CSP1-6 > CSP1-6. The sequence continues at coordinate 35,156 of JACPSW010000059.1, forward strand.
TCGCCGTGCGGGACCGGATCTGGCTCGACCTCGGCGCCTACAACTCCTGGGGGATCGTCCTTCCCTACAACACGGTGGCCCACCTCCTCGGCCCTTATCGCATCCGCAACCTGTCCGTCGAGTGCCGGGCGGTGGTCACCAACAAGTCCCCGAATGCGCCGTACCGGGGCGCGGGCCGGCCCGAGGTGGTCTTCGCGATGGACCGCGCCCTCGACTGCCTCGCCCGGGAGCTCAGGATGGACCCGGCGGACCTGCGCCGCCGGAACCTGATCCGCCCGGATGAGATGCCCTACGACATGGGGATGCCCTACCGGGATGGCAACCCCCTCGTGTACGACAGCGGGGACTTCCCCGCCATGCTGGAAGCCGCCCTCGAAGCCTCCGGCTACGCGCGATTCCGTCAGGAGCAGGAGAGCCTCCGGGCGAAGGGCGTCTACCGGGGGATCGGCCTCTCGGCCTATGTCGAGGGAACCGCGATCGGCCCCTACGAGGGGGCGCGGATCACCCTCGATCCCTCCGGGCGCGTCGTCGTCGGCACCGGCGCGTGCTGCCAGGGTCAGGGGCACGAGACCTCCCTGGCCCAGATCGCCGCCGATGCGCTGGGCGTGCCGCTCGAGTGGGTCACGGTGATCGGCGGGGACACGGGCGCCATCCCCTTCGGCGTCGGGACCTTCGCCAGCCGGAGCGCCGTCCTCGCCGGCAATGCGGTGGCGGCGGCGGCGCGGAAGGTCAGGGAGAAGATCGCCGCGGCCGCGGCGAAGCTCCTCGAGGCCCGCCCCGACGATCTGGAGATCGAGGAGGGGCGCGTGTTCGTCCGCGGGGTGCCCTCCTCCGCCCTTCCGCTGGCCCGGGTGGTCCAGGCCAGCCTTCCCACCTTCGCCACGCCCGGGGCGGCCGATCCGGCCTTCGAGGCGACCGTGTACCACCACGTCCCGACGGTGACCTGGGCGAGCGCGGTCCACGTGGCCCAGGTCGAGGTGGACCCCCAGACCGGCGCGGTGGCGCTCCTCCGCTACGTCGTCGCCCACGATTGCGGTCACGTCATCAACCCGATGATCGTGGACGGCCAGATCCACGGCGGCGTGGCCCAGGGGGTCGGCGGCGCGCTCTTCGAAGAGATGATCTACGACAAGGCGGGGCAGCTCTTGACGGGCACCTTCATGGAGTACCACATCCCGACGGCCGCTGAGCTCCCCCCCATCGAGACCGTGCACCTGGAGTTCCCCTCCCCGCGCAATCCGCTCGGCATCAAGGGGCTCGGGGAAGGCGGGGCGATCTCGCCCCCCGCCGCGATCGCCAACGCCATCGAGGACGCGCTGGCCCCCTTCGGCGTGCGGGTCACCCAGGGGCCGGTCACGCCGGCCCGGATCGCCGCGCTCCTGCGCCTCGGGGAGGGACGCAAGGCATGAAGCAGGACGCCGACGTCATGGCGAGCCGGCTCCTCATGAGCTCCGAGAAGACCGTGTGGGCCCGGGGACTGGTGGACCGCCTCAGCATTGCGCGCCCGGACCCCCGCTGATAGAATCGCCGCCGCCATGAGCGCCATCGCCTGGACGGCCCACGCGCGCGCGCTCCCAAGCCTGACTGAGGCCATCGGGGGGACGCCGCTGGTGCGCCTCCGGCGGGTGGTCGCGGACCTTGCCCCCGCGATCCTCATGAAGCTCGAATGGTATGGCCCCACGGGAAGCTTGAAGGACCGGATCTACCTCCACATGGCGGCCGAGGCCGAGCGGCGCGGCGACCTCAAGGCCGGGATGACGATCCTAGAGTGCTCGACCGGCAACGCCGGAACCGCCTGCGCCTTCGTCGCCGCCGTCAAGGGCTACCCCTGCACCATCGTCATGCCCGAGGGGATGAGCGAGGAGCGGAAGAAGCTCATGCGGGCCTACGGGGCGGAGCTGGTCTTCACGCCCGGAGGCGAGAGCGACGTGGACCTCTCGCTCCAGAAGCTCGAGGAGATCCGCCGCCGCGACCCGGGGCGCTACTGGGTCCCGGGCCAGTTCACGAATCCGGACAACATCGAGGCCCACTACCGGACCACGGGCCCCGAGATCTGGGAGCAGTGCGAGGGGCGGGTCGGCGCCTTCGTGGCGGCCCAGGGCTCCGGCGGCACCCTGACGGGCGTGGGGCGCTACCTCCGCGAGCAGGACCCGCGGGTGACCCTGTACGCTGTCGAGCCCGCCGAGTGCGCGATCCTCGCGCGCCGCCAGTGGGGGGCCCACGGGATCGAGGGGATCGGGGACGGCTTCGTCCCCGAGAACCTCGACCTGGGCCTTCTCACCGGCGTGATCACCGCCACCACCCGGGAGAGCGTGGCAATGGCGCAGCGGCTCGCGCGAGAGGAGGGCATCTTCTGCGGCATCTCCTCCGGGTGCAACGTGACGGCGGCGCTGAAGCTGGCCCGGAAGCATCCCGCGCTTCCCTCGATCGTGGTCCTGGCCTGCGACACCGGCCAGCGCTACTTTTCCACGGCGCTCTGCGGTGAGGCGAAGCACGTGGACGTGCCGGAGCGCGAGCATCGCCTCGACGCGAGGAGCCGGGCCCTGCTGGATCGTTTCCAGGCGCGGTGGGAGCTGATCGAGTAGGGGACGGAGGAGAGCCGTGGACCGCAACCAGACGTTCGAGCGTGTGCTGAGGCTCCCGCATGGGCGGACGGCGCTGCTCGTGATCGACATGCAGCGCGGCTTCCTCGACCCGGGCGAGGCCATGGAGGTCCCTCCGGCGCGGGAGATCGTCCCACGGATCCAGGCGCTCGTGACCCTCTTTCGCGAGAAGCGCCTGCCGGTCGTCTTCACCGAGTTCCTCTACTCGGAGCGGGTCCCGCTGCTGGTCGGCGAGCTCCACCCCGAGCACAAGCGGGCCCTGCCCGGGAACCCGCGCGGGTTCGGGATGCCCTCCAGCTCCTGCCTGGAGGGGGAGGCGAGCGTCCACACGGTCTCCGACCTGGCGCCCCGGCCCGACGAGCTGGTGATCAGGAAGCACTGGTACGACGCCTTCAACGGCACGGTGCTCGACGGAGCCCTCCGGGCCCGCGGGGTCACCTCCCTCGTCCTCACCGGGACCATGACCGACATCTGCGTCCTGGCCAGCGTGGTCGGGGCGTTCAACCGGGAGTACCGGCTCGTCGTCGTCGAGGACGCGGTGGCGACCCTCTGCCCCGAGATCCAGCGGGCGACGCTCGACATCTTCCGCCGGGCCTTCGCCCGGGTCGTCTCCGCCAAGGAAGTCGCCGACGAGATCGCGCTGTGGTAAGAATGGGGCATATGCGCTTCAAGGGCGTCATCCCGGCCAACCTCCTCCCCTTCAGGGCCGACCTCTCGATCGACGAGGCGGCCTACCGCCGCCACCTTTCCTGGCTCGCCAACACGAAAGGCGTCACGGGGATCACGGTCAACGGCCACGCCGCCGAGGTCTCGTCGCTCTCCCGCGAGGAAAGACGCCACGCGCTGGCCATCGCGCTCGATGAGGTGGCAGGGAAAGTCCCGCTGATCTCGGGAATCTACGCCGACGGCACCCAGGAGGCCGTCGAGCTGGCCCGCGACGCCAAGGCCGGAGGGGCCGCCGGCATCCTGGTGTTCCCGCCCACCCTCTTCATGTGGGGCGCCCAGGTCAAGCCCGAGATGGTGCTGCGCCATTTCACCGCCATCGCCGACGCGGTTGACCTTCCGATCGTCGTCTTCGAGTACCCGCCGGCCTCGGGCATCGGGTATTCCCCTGAGACATTGGCCCTCCTGGCCAAGTTCCCCTCGGTCGTGGGGGTGAAGGACTGGTCCAACGACATCGTCGCCTTCGAGCAGAACCTCCGGGCGATCCGTCAGAGCGGCCGGCCGGTCGCCATGCTCTCGAGCTTCACCATGTCGCTCTTCGCCACCTTCGTCCTCGGTGCCGACGGCTGCATCTCGGGCATGGGGAGCGTGGTCGCCGACCTCCAAGCGGAGCTCTTCGAAGCCGTCCAGCAGAAGGACCTCGACCGGGCGCGGGCGATCAACGACCGCCTGGACCCGCTGGTCAGGGTCTTCTACGCGCCCCCCTTCGTGGACATGCACAACCGCATGAAGGAGGCCCTGGCGCTCCTCGGCCGGATCCCTGCCGCCCACGTGCGCCCCCCGCTCACCCCCGTGAGCGACGAGGAGCGGGCGCGCATCCGGCTGGCCCTCAAGGCCGCCGGCCTCCTCCAGTAGGCCTACTCCTACCCCCTCGGTTGCACTAGCCGGAGGTCTGGGGTATAAGGGGGGCCACAGGGTCCGCCGGCTGGGCCGTTCCCCCGTGAGTCGCCAGGGCGGATGCTGGGCAGAGCGCTGGTCGCCGGGACGTTCCCCGTCGGAACCAGGAACCTCAGAGAAGGGAGGCGCGATATGCGGAGGGTGTTGAAATCACGAAGAGGAGCATGGCTGAGCTTGCTCGCCATCGGGGTCGTGGTCCTTGTGGCTCTGGCCCCGGCCACCGTGACCCCCCAAGCCCGGCCGAGTGGGGCGCCGGCGGAGTTGAAGATCGGGTTCGTCGATTTCTTCTCGACCGCGGCAGCCACCTTCGGCAGCTCCGGGAAGAGCACCACCGAGTGGCTGGTCGACAAGTACAACCGCGGAGGCGGGATCGGGGGCGTCAAGATCAAGCTGGTCGTCCTGGACGAGGCGGGGGGACCGGACAAGCAGGTCACGGAGTTCCGCCGCCTGGCCCTGGATGAGAAGGTGGACGCCATCGTCGGCTACACCTCCAGCGCCAACTGTCTGGCCATCGCCCCCGTGGCCGAGGAGTTGAAGACCCTCACCGTCGTCCACATCTGCGGCACCCACCGCCTCACCGAGGACAGGAAGCTGAAGTACGTCTTCAGGACGTCCAACAACCAGGCGTCCGACAGCGTGGTGCTGGCCCGCTACGTGCTGAGCCTGAAGCCCGATGTGAAGACCATCGCGGGCGCGAACGAAGACTACGCCTGGGGACGGGATTCCTGGGAGGCCTTCAAGGTCGCGATGCAGCGGCTCAAGCCCGACGTCAAGGTGACCGGCGAGCTCTGGACGAAGATCCAGGCCGGCGAGTACTCGGCCGAGATCTCCAAGCTCCTGGTGGCGAAGCCGGACGTGATTCACTCGAGCTTCTGGGGAGGGGGGCTGATCACGTTCGTCAAGCAAGCGGGCCCCCGCGGCCTGTTCAAGCAGAGCCTGGTCCTCTTCTCGACCGGCGAGCAGGTGCTCCAGGACGTCAAGACCTCCATGCCGGACGGAGTGATCGTGGCGCCCCGAGCCACGGGGGCGTACTTCCTCGACCCCGACCCGGCGGCGAGCCCCCTGCAGAAGGAGTTCGTGGAGGGCCACCATCAGCGGTTCGGGCGCTACCCCGATTACCCCGCCTACCGGACGTACCAGGCCTGGTCGGGCCTGAAGGCGGCCTATGAGAAAGCCATCAAGCAGGCCGGCCGCTGGCCGACGACCGAAGAGGTCATCAAGGCCTTCGAAGGGCTGACCTGGCAGACGCCGAGCGGGACCATCACCATGCGGGCCGACCACCAGGCCGTCCACGGCGGGCTGATCGGCATCACCAAGATGTCGCCGAAGCACGGCTTCGCCGTCATGGACCGGGTGGTCCGCCATCGCGGGGAGGAGATCATGCCGCCCCTCGGGACCAAGACGCTCGACTGGGTGGGCGGGATAAAGAAGTAGGTCGAACAGTCGTTTTGGACACGCGGACGCGGGAAGTGAGGGGTGAGTCACCCCCCTTCCCGCGTCCCATTCTCGCATGCGTCTCCTGACTACGATCCTGATGGACGGGACCGTTTTTGCGGCCGTCCTCTTCCTGATCTCGGTGGGCCTCACCCTGGTCTTCGGGGTCCTGCGCATCCTGAACGTCTCCCACGGGGGCCTCTACGCCTTCGGGGCGTACCTCGCGACGTTCCTGGCCGTGAGGTTCCTGGAAATCGGCGGTAACCCTTACCTCACGTACCCGATTCTCCTGGCGGGAGCGCTGATCGTCGGTGTCGTCGCGGGCCCCCTCATCGAGCGCGCGTTCGTGCGGCGCGTGTACGGACGGGCGGAGGCGATCCAGCTCCTGCTCACGTTTTCCGTCTTCCTGATCCTGGACGACCTCATGAAGCTCATCTGGGGAACCAAGCCGATGTTCGTCAGCGAGCCGTACACGCTGCTCGGGGAATTCTCCCTCGCCGGGATTCCGTACTCCTGGTACCAGGTGGTGCTGATCGCCGTGTCCATCCTGTTCGGGGGGGCGCTGGTCTGGGCCGTCCGCGGGACCCGCTTCGGGAAGATCATCGTGTCGGTCATCAACGACCGGGAGATCAGCCAGGCCATCGGCATCAACGTGAGCCGGATCTACACGGTCGCGTTCACCCTGGGCGCGCTGTGCGCCGCCCTCGGCGGGGCTCTCGTCGCGCCCACCATCGCGGTGGTCCCCGGGTTCGCCGTGGACGCCACGGTGCTGGCCTTCGCGGTGATCGCCATCGGGGGCATGGGCAGCCTCGAGGGGGCGGCCCTCGGCGCGCTGATCGTGGGGCTGCTCCGGGCCCTCGCCGTCCACCTGCTCCCCGAGGCCGACCTGGTGATCATCTACCTGGCGATGATCCTGGTCCTGGTGGTCCGTCCCCAGGGCCTCTTCGGCCAAGTGGTGCTCCGGAGGATCTGATCCGTGGAAACCAGGCGGCTCCCGGTGGAGGCCCTCGTGGGGGCGGCCCTGCTCGTCGCGGTGCCCTTCGTGCTGCCGGCCTGGATGAAGTTCATCGTCACGCTGGCCCTGGCCAAGTTCATGGCGGTCCTGGCCGTGGCGCTGTTCCTCCGGGCCAACCAGGTGACCTTCGGCCACGCCATGTTCTACGCCGTGGGCGCCTACGCGGTGGGATTCGGGGCCAAGTGGTTTGGCCTGCGCGACGTGGCCCTCCTCCTGCCGTTGGGGGCGCTCTTCGGCGCGGCGGTGGCGGCGCTCGTCGGCCTGGTCATGGCGAGGTATCGGGAAGTCTTCTTCGCCATGCTCAACCTGGCCTTCTCGATGATGCTCTACGGGGCCCTCCTCAAGCTCTACTGGGTGACCGGCGGCACCGACGGGCTGAGCGCGGGGGTGCCCACGTTCCTCGGCTACGCCCCCCCGAGGGAATACCTGCGGGATTTCCTGTATTACACGTCGCTCGGGGTCGCCGGGCTCGTCATCTATGCGGTCTATCGGTTCCTGGCCTCGCCTCTCGGCTACTACCTGAAGGCCATGGGCGAGAACGAGATCCGCATCGAGTACTCGGGCGAATCGGTGCGACACGTCATGTACGTCACCTACGTCCTTTCCGGCGCGCTGGCCGGTCTCGGAGGCGTTCTGGCGGGGTTCACGGTGGGGCACATCGTGCCGGAGTACTCCTTCTGGATCCAGTCCGGCGACTTCGTCTTCGTCGCCCTGCTGGGGGGGTATGGCAGCGTGGTGGGGCCGCTGATGGGATCCATCGCCTTCGAGTTCATCCGAACCTATGCCTCCAAGTACTTCCCCAACGAATGGCAGATGACCCTGGGGATCATCATGCTCGCCATCATCCTCTTCCGCCCCGGCGGGCTCTGGACGATCTACGAGGGGCTGGCGGCCCGGTTCGGTCGCCGGGAGGTCGAGCGTGCCTGAGGCGCCGGTCCTCCAGACCATCGACCTCTGCAAGTCCTTCGGGATGGTCAAGGCGGCCGACGCGATCAATGTGGCGATCCGCCCGGGTGAGCTGGTCGGGATCGTGGGAGCGAACGGGTCGGGCAAGACCACCTTCCTGAACATCATCACGGGGTATCTGAAGCCCGATCGCGGGCGCGTGCTCCTGCTGGGTGAGGACCGGACCGGCCTCCCCCCGCGTGTCATCACGAAGCTCGGGATCTCCCGCTCGTTTCAGATCCCCCAGCTCTACACGAACCTGAGCGTGCTGGAGAGCCTCCTCCTCTCCGTGGCGGCGGAGGCCGGGAGGGGCACCGGGTTCTGGCAGCCGCTCCATCGACGGCACTGGATCGATCAGGGGCTCGAGACGCTCGACCGGTTCGGCCTGAAGCCGTATGCGGACCGTGCCGTGAGCGAGCTCCCCGAGGGCGGCCGCAAGCTGCTCGACATCGCGCTGTCCTTCGCGCTCAGGCCGAAGCTCCTCCTGATGGACGAACCCACGAGCGGCGTCAGCATCGAGGACAAGTTCCAGGTGATGGATATCCTCATGAAGGTCGTGGAGGAGACGCGCCTCACCACGATCTTCGTGGAGCACGACATGGACGTGGTCCAGCGCTACGGGCGCCGGGTGCTGGCCTTCAACGACGGCAAGGTCATCGCCGACGGCACCCCGGGAGCGGTGCTGGCCGACCCCGAAGTGCGCAAGGCGGTTCTGGGCCGGGCCTAGCCATGCTCAAGGTCGAAGGTCTCCACGTCACGATCAAGGGGTTCGTGATCCTCCGGGGGGTCAGCCTGGAGATTCCACCGGGAGGGCTGGTGGGCCTGGTGGGGCGGAACGGCGCCGGCAAGACCACGACGCTCAAGGGCATCATGGGGCTCGCGCCAGTGGTCGGAGGCAGCATCACCCTGGACGGAACTGACTTGGCGCAGGTCCCGGGCCACAAGCGAGCCCAGCGGGGGATCGGCTATATGCCCGAGGATCGGCGGCTGATCGGGGCCCTGACCGTGGAGGACAACATCCTGATGCCGGCCTGGGTCACCGGGCGGACCGATGATCGAAAACGGCTCGATTACATCTACGAGATCATGCCCGATGTGCCGCCCCTCGGCAGGCGCCGCGCCTCCACGCTCTCCGGCGGCCAGCAGAAGATGGTGGCGCTCGCCCGGGCGGTCATGACGGGGACCAAGTTGCTGCTTCTGGACGAGGCCTTCGAGGGCCTCTCCCCAGCCATGGGGGAGAAGTTCGGCGGAACCATCCAGAGGCTCCAGCGCGAGGGGATCGCCGTCCTGATCGCCGAATCGGATACCAAGCGCCTCGGTTTCGTCGAGAGGGTCTACGCCATCGAGCGAGGCGAGATCATCCACCATACCCGGGCGTGATTGTCTGCCCGCCGTCGGCGATGAGTTGGCTACACATCTTCCCCATCCGTGCCGGGAGACCATATATGGATCGCCTCCGAGGGCCGATCGCGAAGGTCTTGGTTCTGTTCCTGACGCCGATGTCCCCGGCCCTGGCGCTCGACACCCCGAATGAGCGGGTCACGCTGGCCGGTCTCACGCGGATTCATGTGGTCGTCGATGAGACGAGCGCCGAGGCCTCGCGAGAGGGACTCACCCGATCAAGCCTCCAGGCGGACGTGGAAAGCCGGCTGCGCCGCGGGGGTCTCCGCGTCCTCACCGCGGCCGAAGCGCTCACATCGGTCGGACGCCCGACCCTCGAGCTTCGGGTGACGCTGATCCCTGCCGGGGAAGTGCGGCGGCTCTACGTCTACAGCGTGGATCTGGCACTGCGGCAGCACATCCGCCTCACCCGGGACCGGACGGTCGAATCGTACGCCATTACGTGGAGTGACACCCATCAGGTGGGTGTCGTCGAGGCCACACAACTCTCGGTCGTTCAGGACGCCGTGCGCGCCAAGGTCGAACAATTCATCAGCGCATGGCAGACCGTGAACCGCGAGCGCTATTGACTCAGGCATCGTCGGCGACCGCGATCGCGCTGATTTCGAGCTTACAGCGGGGATGCGTCGCCAGCCTGGAGACCTCGACGGTCGTGGTCGTCGGCAGGTGGCCGCCCAGGTACGAGGCCCAGACGCGATTCAGCTCGTCCTGATCGGCGATGTCCGTGAGATAGCGCGTCGCGGAAACAAGATCCGACAGCGTGCAGCCTGCAGCGTCGAGCGTCTTCTTGAGATTCTCCATCGCGAGCGTCGCCTGCTCACGCATGCTCGGGGGCAGGTCGAACTCCTCCTCGCGGTGCGGGTGGCTGTGGTAGACTGCGGCGGCCGTGACGCCCGAGAGGAAGACGAGGCGTCCCCGCCGCACGAGAATCCCCGGAGCGTACGGCATGACCACGTCCGTTCGCCGGTCGGAGTGGTGGACGATCGAGATCTCTTTCGCCATGCGGGTTAGACACCTCCCGGATTGATGGCCGGAGTTTAGGCGCGGCCGCGGGGACTGTCAAGGGCGGTGGGTTCTGATCTCGGCGAGCCCGTCATCTGAGGGTCATCTTCATGCCCCCATTGGGCTCCTGGGGTTCCTGCGCCGCCTGAACCAGTAGCCGGCCGACAGAGAAGCATGTAATCTTGGGGCACCGAGTTCATGCGCCTCCTCAACGGTCAGCCCGCCCCGGACCACGCGACCGCAACGCGCGCGGTGAAGCGGCTGAACACGTTCGAGCGCTATCTCTCCGTCTGGGTGGTGTGCTGTATCGTCGCGGGAATCGCCATCGGGAGGCTCGCCCCGGGTCTCGTGGGAGCGCTGAGCCGCGTGGAGGTGAGCCACGTCAACCTCCCGATCGCCGTCCTCATCTGGCTGATGATCTATCCCATGATGCTGCGGATCGACTTCGCGGCGCTCCGGGGCGTCGGCCAGCGGCCCAAAGGCATCCTGATCGTCCTGTTCGTCAACTGGCTGGTCAAGCCCTTCAGCATGGCCCTCCTCGGCTGGCTCTTCTTCAAGCAGGTCTTCGCGGGGATCATCGGCCCCGAGCTGGGAGATCAGTATCTCGCCGGCACCATCATCCTGGCCGCGGCCCCGTGCACGGCCATGGTCTTCGTCTGGAGTTACCTGACGGACGGCGACCCGGCGTACACGCTGGTCCAGGTGGCGCTCAACGACCTCATCATGCTCGTCGCCTTCGCGCCCATCGTGGTCTTCCTCCTGGGCGTCTCGAACATCACCGTGCCGTACGACGTCCTGCTGTACTCGGTGCTGCTCTACATCGTCATCCCGCTGGCGGCCGGGGCCGTTTCCCGCACGGTGGCGCTTCGGGTCCGCGATCCCGGGTGGTTCGAGGATGTCCTCCTGGCGCGGCTCAAGCCCGTCACGATCGCGGCCCTGCTGGCGACGCTCGTGATCATCTTCGCCTTCCAGGGCGAGGTCATCCTCGGGAAGCTCTCCCACATCGTGCTGATCGCCATCCCGCTGCTCATCCAGGTCTACTTCAATTCGGGGCTGGCGTACGGCCTGGCGCGGTGGTTCCGCGTTCCCCACTCAGTGGCCGCCCCGGGCGCGCTGATCGGCGCCAGCAATTTCTTCGAGCTCGCCGTCGCCACGGCCATCTCGCTGTTCGGGCTCACCTCGGGGGCCACGCTGGCGACCGTGGTCGGGGTCCTGGTCGAGGTGCCGGTCATGCTCTCCGTCTGCTCGTTTTGCAATCGGACGCAGGGGTGGTTTGCACCCGATGTGCAAGGGCAGCCGATGGCAGGATGACCAAAGCCCGCGTCCTCTTCCTCTGCACCCATAACTCGGCGCGGAGCCAGATGGCCGAGGGCTTTCTCCGTACGCTGGCCGGCGACCGGTTCGAGGTCGCCAGCGCGGGCACCGAGGCCACACGCGTTCACCCCCTGGCGATCCGGGCGATGGACGAGGTCGGGATCAGCCTCGGGGGGCATACGTCCAAGACCTTCGACCGCTTCCTGGGCCAGCCCTGGGATTACGTGATCACGGTCTGCGATAGCGCCAACGAGCGGTGCCCGGTCTTCCCGGCGCCGACGCGGCGAATCCACTGGAGCTTCGACGACCCCTCCCGGGCGACGGGCACCGAGGAGGAGCGCCTGGGAACCTTCCGCAGGATCCGCGACGAGATCCGCGCCAGGCTCGGGGCCTGGCTCGCCGCCGGTCCTTAGCGCGGATTATTCATGGCGAACTCCGTTCCAATGGTGACTGCGGAAACGAAGTAAACTGCGCAGCATGGACAGCGTGATTGAAGTCTGCAAAGAGCAACTGGTGGGGTGGTATGACAGCATCGATCGGGTGCGAGGCTGCGCTCCCTGCAACAGGCCGGGTCGGTGGTGAACTTCATGAAGCTCTGCTACCCGGGCGAGGAGCGACCGCTGCGCCACTTTCCGGACCTGACGCAGCGGCTGACGGCCGGCGTCAAGACGCTGGTGCGTCGGGGGGTCCCCTACCTGGAGGCGGCACGGGTGAGCGCCCCCGCGGTCCAGGCGTGGCTGGAACCGCTCTACGCGGCCAGCCCCCGGGCCGGCAGTCTGGTCGCCATCGTCCGGACCATCGAGGGCGTGAGCAGCTTTAGCTGTCGGCCACGGAAGCACACCGCCGCCAAGGGACATCCGAAGACCGGCCGCCGGACGGCCCAGACCGCCGAGCATCACCTCACCCGAGCTCGGCACAACATCTGTGTCTACTCCTTCTATGTCTATGACGCGCACTGGGGCCGAGCGAGCATCCGGCTCAGTAGCTATCTGCCTTTCGAGGTCAGCCTGCAGCTGAACGGGCATGACTACCTGGAGCGGCAGATGCTCCGCCAGCGCCGGCAGATCACCATGGCGGGCAATGCCGTGGCCACGGTGGCCGATTGGGCGGCCCTGCGTGAGCTGGCCGGCACGGACCTGGAGCCCGCGGTCCGCCGGTTCGGGGCCTACTGGCTGGCCCGGCTGCCCCACGGGTTGACGCCCGCCCACCTCCACAGGCTCGGAGGGTACTACTGGTACCTCCAGACCCTGGAGGTCAGCCACAACTTCGTCTTCCGCTCGGCCGATGAGTGCCGACCGCTCTTCGAAACCCTGCTCCGCCACAACCAACTGCTGGGCAGCCCCGACTCCATCCGCTACCTGTTCGGGCTGACCCGCGGCCCGCGCCGGCCAACGAGCAGCCAGGTCACCCTCGGCACTCCGATGGGGTGCTTCAAGGCCTTCTACGGGAGCAACTGGCTGAAGTGCTACGACAAGCAGGGCCTCATCCTCCGCTTCGAGGTCGTGGTGAACCTCATGACGGACTTCGTGGCCAACAAGAGCCTGTCCAACCTGCCGTACCTGACCCGACTCGGGCAGAACATCTGCAGGCGGCTGGAGCGGACGTGCCTCACGGCCGTCTCCTGTCCGGTCAGCGCCCGCGCCTATAAGTCTCTGGTTGAACCCGGTACCGACGCCTCCGGGCGTCGCTATCCCGCTATTAGGCCAGAGCGCGCGACGCAGCAGGCCTTGTTGGCCACGATATTCTCCCTGACCCACTGCGCCGCCGGGTTCACGAACCGGGAACTCCGAGGCAAGCATCAGGAACAGCACGGGGTGCCGTTGAACTCCTCCCAGGCCAGCTACCGGCTGCGGACTCTGCGCGCCCACGGCCTGGTCGAGCCAGTAGGCGGACGCCGGCGGTACCAACTCACCCGCGCCGGCCGCCCCATGGTCGCGTTCCTGGTCAAGCTCTACCGGCATCTCCTGGCGCCTGTGATCCAGGCCGCGGTTGAGGGGATCCGTCACTTCCGTACGGCCGTCGCCGTCGATCCCATCGCCGACGCCCTGCATCACCTGCTCCTCACCTTAGGGATCGCACGGCCGCGATCGGTCCCCGCATGACCAAATTTCTTGATCAACTTTCACGATTTCGCTGGGACGATAGCATGAACGCACATCGGCGTGGTGGGCGGGTCCTGTCGCGGGGCGCCACCCGCCCGGTCGCGCGCGCGCCGTTCGTGAGTAGGTCGGGCTAGCGGCGGTTGTCCGGAGTCGGGGTTGGGGCGCCGGCGCCACAGTGGTGGGGCACGGAGTTCCTCATCGTAATCAGATTGTTCTCCCTCATCTGAACTAGCGAGCTCGCCTGCGCTTTTCGGGTCAGACCGCATTCATCCACCCGTTATCCCAGCAAAACTTCCCCTATCCTGCCCCTGACCGTCCTGGTTCGTCCGCCGGCATCTCGTTTGCACACGTTTTCACAAGAGCCGTTCCGACTCCAACCGATCGGAGGGACGCGAATGATCACGATGACGCCGATGTCCACGCGGGGAGACGAACTAACCCGGATGCGGGAGGACCTCCGGCGGGCGCTCAAGAAGCCGGCGGCCCAGCGCCGCTGGGCGATGGTGATCAACACGAAACGCTGCACGGCTTGCTATGCGTGCATCGTGGCCTGCATGGCGGAGAACGGCTCCCCGCCCGGCGTCGCCTACCGGCGCGTGGGGGAGGTGGAGTCGGGCGAGTACCCCCAGGTGGCGCGCACCTTCATGCCGGTGAACTGCATGCAGTGCGACAACCCTCCGTGCATGAAGGCCGCGCCGGCCGGGGCCATCACCAAGCGCCCCGACGGGATCGTGGCCGTGGACTACGACAAGCTCAAGGGCAAGGACGTCTTCGACCGGGTCTCGAAGGCATGCCCGTACAACGCGTTTTCCTTCGACGACGGCCGCTTCTACACGAAGGACACCCCGGCCCTCCAGGCATACGAGAAGACCCCCACGTTCGAGTACGGCAAGCCTCAGTTGAGGACCAACGGGAAACCCCCGGTCGGGACCGCGCGGAAGTGCCACTTCTGCCTCCAGCGGATCGAGGCGGGGATGCTCCCGGCCTGCATCACGACCTGCGACGGCGGGGTCAGCTTCTTCGGCGATCTGAGCGACGCCGAGAGCCTGGTCTCCAGGCTCCTCAGGACCCACGGGACGTTCAAGATGCAGGCCGCGCTCAAGACCGAGCCCCGCGTCCATTATCTCGTTGACGACGCCCAAGCGGCCGACAGCCTCAAGGCCTGCCTGGCCTGCCACCGATAGGGGGAAGACCGATGACGACAGAGCACGACATCTCGAACGGCTGCCGGGCCTGGTACCTGGATCGGCGGAACTTCCTCAAGACCGGAGCCTTCCTGGGCGGCTCGGCGCTGCTGGCCGGGCAACTCCAGAGCGCGATGGACCTGATGGGGAGGGCGGAAGCCCAGACCCTCAGCGGCGGCGGCGCATATCCGCTGGCGAAGCCCGAAAACATCCTCTACTCGGTGTGCCTGCAGTGCAACACAGGGTGCGGGATCAAGGCCAAGGTCCTGAACGGCGTGGTCGTCAAGATCGACGGCAACCCACTCGACCCCATGAACCTCACCCCTCACCTCCCCTACAAGTCCTCTCCGTTCGACACCGCGACCTACGACGCCATCCTCTGCCCCAAGGGACAGGCCGGGCTCCAGGCCGCTTACGACCCCTACCGGATCGTGAAGGTCTTGAAACGCGCCGGCACGCGCGGGTCGAACGAGTGGACGACGATCCCCTTCGACCAGGCGGTGCGGGAGATTGTCGAGGGCGGCGAGCTCTTCAAGAGCGTGCCCGGGGAGGAAACCCGGAAGGTGGCGGGGCTCAGGGACCTCTGGGCGCTCCGCGACCCCAAGCTGGCCAAGGCCATGGCCGAGGACGCCAAGGCCGTCCAGGCCAAGAAGATGACCGTGGCGGAGTTCAAGGCCAAGCACGCTGGCCACCTGGACGTCCTGATCGATCCGGAGCATCCGGATCTGGGAGCCCGGAACAACCAGTTCGTCTTCGCCTGGGGCCGGCTCAAGGCGGGACGCGGGGATTTCATCAACCGGTTCACCAAGGACGCCTTCGGCTCGGTGAACGCCCACGGCCACACCACCGTCTGCCAGGGGTCGCTCTACTTTTCCGGCAAGGCGATGAGCGAGCAGTACAAGGGGGGCAAGTGGACGGGCGGGGCCAAGTTCTACTGGCAGGCCGACACGGGCAACTCCGAGTTCATCATCTTCGTGGGGGCCTCGCCCCTCGAGGGCAACTACGGCCCGCCCCTCAGGATCCCCAAGATCACCGAGGGGCTGACCTCCGGGCGGCTCAGGCTCGCCGTCGTGGACCCGCGCTTCTCCAAGACCGCCGCGAAGGCCTGGCGCTGGCTCCCCAACAGGCCGGGCACCGAGGGCGCCCTGGCCCTCGCCCTGATCCGCTGGGTCATCGATAACCAGCGCTTCGACGCCCGCTTCCTGGCCAACGCGAACAAGGCCGCGGCCAAGGCCGACGGAGAGCCCACCTGGACCAACGCCGCCTGGCTCGTCAAGCTGGAAAAGGACGGCGCGCCGGGCGCCTTCCTCCGCGCCAAGGAGGTCGGGCTCTCGGAGAAGGACCTCTTCGTCGTCCTGAAGGACGGCAAGCCCGTGGCCGTAGACCCCTACGACGAGGCCAACGCGGTCGAGGGGGACCTCCTCGTCACCGCCGAGGTGTCGGGGATCAAGGTCAAGAGCGGGCTCCAGCTCCTCAAGGAATCGGCCAGCGCCCGCACCATCGAAGAGTGGGCCGACGTCGCCGGCGTCGGCGCCCGGGACATCGCGGACCTGGCCCAGGAGTTCACCAGCCACGGCAAGAAGGCCGCGGCCGACATCCACCGCGGGGTCTCCCAGCACACCAATGGCTTCTACAACGTGATCGCCTGGTACGCGCTCAACCTCCTGATCGGCAACTACGACTGGAAGGGCGGGATGATCAAGGCGACGACCTACAATCACGCGGGCGCGCGTGAGGGCCAGCCGTTCCCCATCGGCAAGCTCACGCCGGGCAAGGCCGCCCCCTTCGGGCTGAGCCTCATCCGCCACGACGCCAAGTACGAGGAGTCCACTCTCTTCACGGGCTACCCGGCCAAGCGGCCCTGGTTCCCGCTCTCCTCCGACCTCTACCAGGAGATCGTCCCGTCGGCGGGGGACGCCTACCCCTACCCGATCAAGGCCCTCTTCCTCTACATGGGCACGCCAGTGTACTCGCTCCCCGCGGGCCACACGAACATCGAGATCCTCTCCGACGTGAACAAAGTCCCGCTCTTCGTCGCCTCCGACATCGTGATCGGCGAGACCTCCATGTACGCCGACTACATCTTCCCCGATCTCTCCTACCTCGAGCGCTGGGAGTTCCACGGCAGCCACCCCTCCGTAGCCCCGAAGATCCAGCCCGTGCGCCAGCCGGTGATCGCCCCCCTTCCCGAGACCGTCCGGGTGTTCGGCGAGGAGATGCCGATCTCGCTGGAAGCCATGCTGCTGGCGATCGCCGAGCGGCTAGGCCTCGCGGGCTTCGGCAAGGACGGTTTCGGTCCCGGCCGGCCGTTCACCCGCCCCGATGACTTCTACCTCCGGATGGTGGCCAACGTGGCCGCGGGGGACCGGGCGGGCGACGAGGTGCCCGACGCCAGCGACGAGGAGGTGAAGCTCTTCCTGGCCTCCCGGCAGCACCTGCCGAAGACCGTCTTCGACTCGGCCCGCTGGGAGCGGATCGTCGGCAACGGCCTGTGGCGCAAGGTGATCTACGTCCTGAACCGCGGCGGCCGCTTCCAGGACGCCGACAAGGCCTACGACGGCGACAAGGCCGCCAACAAGTACGGCAACCTCATCAACCTCTATCAGGAGAAAACGGCCAAGACCAAGAACGCGATGACCGGGAAGCCCTTCGCGGGCCTCGCCACCTATTTCCCGGCACCGCTGGACAGCCTGGGACGACCGATCGAGGATCGCGGGTACGACCTCAGGCTCATCACCTTCCGGGAGATCAGCCACACGAAGTCGCGGACGGCCGCCGACTACTGGCTGCTGCACCTCCTGCCGGAGAACTCGGTCATCATGAACGAGGTGGACGCCCAGCGGCTCGGGTTCAAGGACGGCCAGACCGTCAAGATCGTCTCGGCCTCGAACCCCGAAGGGGTCTGGGACCTGAAGAACGGCCAGAAGCGGCCGATCGCGGGCAAGCTCCGGGTGATCCAGGGGATCCGGCCGGGTGTCGTGGCGTTCTCCCTCGGTCACGGCCACTGGGCCTACGGCTCGGCCGATGTCCGCGTGGACGGCAAGGTGGTCAAGGGCGATCCGCGCCGCGGCAAGGGGCTCCACGCCAACGCCGCCCTGCGGGTGGACCCGGTTCTCGGCAACACCTGCCTCTCCGACCTGACCGGCGGGAGCGCGGTCTTCTACGACACGCAGGTGAAGGTCGTCAGAGCGTGACGGGATGACGGCGGCCGTCGCCCTCGCTCAGGCACCCCT
This sequence comes from Candidatus Rokuibacteriota bacterium, assembly GCA_016193045.1. Classification (GTDB taxonomy): domain Bacteria; phylum Methylomirabilota; class Methylomirabilia; order Rokubacteriales; family CSP1-6; genus CSP1-6. The sequence continues at coordinate 53,009 of JACPSW010000059.1, forward strand.
GGTGGAGCGGCCCGTCGCCGAGCTGGTCGAGGAGGCCGTCGCCTTCCACGGGCATCTCTGTCCCGGCCAGGTCCTGGGCGTCCGCATGGCGGTCACCGGCTGCCGCGAGGTCGGGATCCCCCTGCCCCGGCAGGCCGGCAAGGGACTGGTGGTGTTCGTGGAGATCGACCGCTGCGCCACCGACGCGATCCAGGCCCTGACCGGGGTGAGCCTCGGCAAGCGGACGCTCAAGCACCTGGACTACGGCAAGATGGCCGCCACGTTCGTCAACGTGCCCCGCGGGGCGGCCGTCCGCGTCTCGGCGCGCGACGACGCCCGCGTCCGGGCGCTCGCGTACGCTCCCGGCGAGGCGGACGCGCGCAGGGCCCAGATCGTCGCGTACCGGCTCATGCCCGAGACCGCGCTGCTCAGCATCGAGCCGGTGGTCGTGAACCCCGGCTGGCTCGACCGGCGCCGCGGCCGCGTGTTCTGCGAGGAGTGCGGCGAAGGAATCAACTATCAGCGCGAGCTCACGGCCGGCGGGCGGATCCTCTGCCGGCCGTGCGGCGGCCAGGGATACTACTCGGCCCACCCGTCCGACCGTCGCTGACCCGCCCCTCCGAAAAGTCCTCGGCCCCCGGCCCTACCGCCGCGTGATCACGACGATCCGGCCGCGATCGCTCAGGAAGACGGTCAGGAGCCAGCTCACCACACTGACGATCAGCGCCCCGAGGACGGCCGTCCAGAACCCGTGGACCTCGAACCCCTTCACCAGGAGCGAGGTCAGCCAGAGGGTGAGGCCGTTCAAGACGAAGAGGAAGAGCCCGAGCGTCACCAGCGTCAGGGGAAAGGTCAGGACGACCAGGACCGGGCGGACCACGGCGTTGACGAGCCCCAGCACGAGCCCGGCCCCGAGCGCGGTGAGGACACCCCGGATCTCGATCCCGGGGACGATGGCCGCGGCGAGAAAAATGGCCAGGGCGTTGGCGAGGACCCGCAGCAGGAAGCCCAAGGGCGGCCCGAGCTCTACTTCGGCTGGTAGACCCAGATCTTCCCGGCAGCCGCCAGCCCCAGCACGATCGTCTTGCCGTCGCTCGCCGTCGTGATCGTCCCGGCCCACGGCGCGACGTCCTGGATCTTGAGCCGCATCCCCGGCCTCACCCCGTTCTGCCACAGGTGCTCGAGGAGCTTCCGGTCCGCCTCCGCCTCCTCGGTGATGCGCTCGACCACGACCGTCGTGCCTTCCTTGGCCTGGTCGAGCGGGAAGGGATGGGATTGCGACGGGCTCGCCATGCCCGGGATCGGGTTGCCGTGGGGACAGGTGGTCGGCATCCCGAGGATGGCCGCCAGGCGGTCCTCGACCTTGGGGGAGAGGGCGTGCTCGAGCCGGTGGGCCTCTTCGTGCGCCTCGGTCCAGTCGAGCCCGAGGATGTCCGTCAGCCACCGCTCGAGGAGCCGGTGGCGCCGGGCCATGACCTCGGCCATGGCCCTGCCTTTCTTGGTAAGCGTGATCTCCTTGCCCGCGGCCAGCCGGATGTAGCCCGCGCGGGCCATGCGGTGGAGGGCCTCGGTCACCGCGGGGGGGGAGACCTTCATGTGCTTGGCGAGCCGCGCTCCGATCACCGGCCGGCCGCTCCCGGCGAGGTCGTAGATCGCCGCCAGATAGTCCTGGACTGAGGCGGTCGTCTCCGCGGAGGGGGCTTTCCGCGCCTCGTGCGCCATCGGTGCCCCATTATGAGGCCTCCCTCGGTCCGGCGCAAACAGGGCAGGCAAAAATTAGGTTGACAGGATGTTTTGTATTAGGTATGGTTAATGCCACCAGGAGGCTGGAAATGAAACGCGCCGCGATTCTGCTGCTCGGCCTGGGGCTGGGACTGAGCGCCGCCCTTCCCGCCCGGGCCTCCGCGTCCGAGGTGGTCGTGTACTCGGCCCGCAAGGAAGATCTGCTCCGCCCCGTCCTGGATGCCTTCCAGAAGGACACGGGGATCAAGGTCACGCTGCTGACCGGCAAGGCCGGAGACTTGGCCCGGCGGATCGAAGTCGAGAAGAGTGACCCCAGGGGCGACGTGTTCCTGGGCACCACCGCCGGCATCGCGGAGCTCCTCCGGCGAAAGGGGCTCCTGTCCCCGTACTTTTCCCCGGCCGCCCAGGAAGTGCCCGAGGAGTTCAAAGCCCCTGATGGAAGCTGGGTCGGCGTCACGGGCCGGGTGCGGGTCCTGATCTACAACAAGAACCGCGTGTCCGACGCCGAGCTCCCACGCTCGTTCTTCGACTTGACCGACCCGAAGTGGAAGGGGAAGGTGGCGGTGGCCTCCATGGGTGAGCGCACGACCGTGAGCTGGCTGGCTGCCTCGATGGCGCTGAGGGGCGAGGAGGCCACCCGTCAATACGTCAGGGGCCTCCGGGACAACGGCCTCAAGGTCCTCAACAACAACACCGAGGTGCGCAAGGCCGTGGCGCGGGGGGAGTACGCCATCGGCATCACGAACCACTACTACTACCTGCTCCAGCTCCACGACGACCCCGCAAGCCCCGTGGGGATTCTCTACCCAGACCAGGGAGCCGACGGGATCGGCGCGCCGATGTTCTCCATCACGGCCTCGATCCTCAACGGGGCAAAGCATCCGGAGGCGGCTCGCGCCCTGATCGACTACCTGCTCGGCCCAAGAGGGAACCGCCTCCTGGTGCAGGGAGAGTTCGAAATCCCCCTCATCCCGGGGATCCCCGTGCCGGGGGAGGACAAGGGCGTCAAGGGCCTCGGGCAGTTCAAGAAGGCGCGGGTGACCCAGGTCCAGCTTGCGGACCTGGAGACGAGGGTCGAGAAGCTCTTCGGGCCCTTCCTCATCCCGTAGGGCCGTGCCGGAGTGACGGTCCGCCGCCGCTGGTCCCCGACCGGGCTCGCTCTCGCCGTCCCGACAGCTCTCTTCGTCCTCGGTCCCCTCGGTTTTCTCGTCTGGATGGGCCTGGCCCAGGAGCGAGCCGACTTCCTCGAGCGGGCGCAGGACCTGGATCTGCCGATGGTGGTGGGGCAGGTCGCCCTCCTGGCCACGCTGACGACGGTGTGGGCGGGCGCGCTGGGGGTGCCCCTCGCATGGCTTACGGTGCGCACCGACCTTCCCGCCCGGCGGCTCCTTCACTGGCTGGCTCCGCTGCCGCTGGCCATTCCGCCGTACATCGGCGCCCTGGTCTACCAGATCCTGCTGGCCCCGGGAGGAGTGCTTCCGAATTTCCTCGGCGTGACCAGCCTCCCGCTGAATCTCTACGGCGTCGGCGGCGCCGCGTGGATCCTGGGTCTCTTCACCTACCCGTACCTGTACCTGCTCGTGAGCGGCGCGCTGGAGCGGACGAACCCCGCACTCGAGGAAGCCGCCCGCGGGGCGGGGCTGTCGCCGCGGCGCGTGCTCACCCGCGTCACCCTCCCGTTGCTCCGCCCGTCCCTGCTGGCCGGCGGGCTCGTCGTCTTCCTCTACAGCTGGGCCGACTTCGGCGTCGTCTCCCTGCTCCGCGTGCGAACGCTCACCACGATCATCTACGACTACATCCAGGGCACGGCGGACTGGGCGCTCCCCTCCGCTCTCTCGATCCTGCTGACGGCCATCACGATCCTCGTCCTGCTCCTCCAGCTGCGGGTCCTGGGACGGGCCGGCTACACGCAGATCGTGGGTGCGGTAAAGCCCGCGCCGCTCGTTTCCCTCGGGGCGTGGCGCTGGCCGGCGTTCGCGTACGTCGGGGGGATGGTCACGCTGACGCTCCTGCTCCCGCTGGGCGTCCTGGGCTATCAGGCGTCCCGGCTGTCCGCCTCCGACATGGGCGCCTTTGCCCTGACGCAGTGGCCCTATCTCGTGAACAGCCTCTGGACGGCGGTCGCGGGGGCGAGCCTCGCCCTCCTGATCGCCCTCGGCGTCGCCCGGTCCGAGGGACGCGGCCGGGCGTGGCGCGTGTCCGGGCTCCTGCAGGTCGGCTACGCCATCCCCGGGACGGTGCTCGGGCTCGGCCTGGCGGGGTTCCTTCACGCGACGCTCCCCTGGATCTATGCGACCCCGTTGGCGCTGATCGTCGCCTATGTCGTCCTCTACATCACGCCGGCCTTCCAGGCCGTCAAGGCGGCGCTCGCCCAGCTGCACCCGTCGATCGAGGAGGCTGCCCGGAGCCTCGGCCGAGGGCCGCTCGCCGCCTTCCACGCGGTGACCCTGCCCCTCATCAAGCCGGGCCTCGTTGCCGGCTGGCTCCTGGTGTTCGTCCTCTCCATGCGCGAGCTGGCGGCCACGCTGATCGTGCGCCCGCCGGGCTTCGATACCCTGCCCGTGCGGATCTGGACTCACGCCATGGACGTGGGGCCGGAGCCGCGGGCGGCGGCGCTGGCCCTGGCCCTCGTCCTCACCATCGCGCTCCCCTGGTTCGCGCTGCTCTCCCGCCGGCTCAGGGGAATCTCCCCGAGCATGTGACGCTGTGGAGCTGCTGACCCTCGACCGCGTCACCAAGCGCTACGACCCGGACCAGCCGCCGGCCGTGGACGCCCTCACGCTGACGGTCGAGCAGGGGGAGATCCTCGCCCTGCTGGGGCCCTCGGGGTGCGGCAAGACCACCACCCTTCGTCTGATCGCGGGGTTCGAGGTGCCGGACTCGGGGCGTGTGGTGATCCGCGGAGCGACCATGGCGGGACCGGAGGGCTGGATCCCTCCCGAGGCGCGCGGAGTCGGGATCATCTTCCAGGATTACGCGCTGTTCCCTCACCTGACCGTCGCCGAGAATGTCGGCTTCGGCCTGCACCACTTCGGCCGGAGCGCCCGGCAGGAGCGCACCCGGCAGATCCTGGCGCTGGTGGGGCTCGAGAGCTTCGCCCTCCGCTACCCTCACGAACTGTCCGGCGGCCAGCAGCAGCGCGTCGCCCTCGCCCGGGCCCTGGCCCCCGCCCCGGCCCTCATTCTGCTCGATGAACCCTTCTCGAACCTCGACGCCGACCTCCGCGCCCAGATGCGCGAAGAGGTGGAGCGGATCCTGCGCAACACGGGGACGACCGGCATCTTCGTGACTCACGACCAGGAAGAGGCCTTCACCCTCGCGGATCGGGTCGGCGTGTTGAACGAGGGCCGGCTGGAGCAACTGGACGCGCCCGAAACGATCTACCACCACCCCGCCACGCTGTTCGTCGCCGAGTTCGTGGGGGCCGCCGATTTCCTCCCCGGCCTGGTGACCCCCTACGGGATCGTGACGGAGCTCGGTGTCTTCGCCAACACCGAGGCGTGGAAGATCGGCGAAAAGGTGAAAGTCATGCTCCGCCCCGACGACGTCACCTTCGTCCCCAGCTCCGTTGGAGACGGCATGATCATCCGCCGCGACTTCCGCGGCCCGGAGACCCTCTACTGCATCCGGCTCCCCTCGGGCCAGCGGGTGCATTCCTCCCAGGCATCGTCCTCCCTGTACCCCAACGGGACCCGAGTCCGCGCCGAGGCCCACCTCATCCACGTGGTCACCTTTCCAGTGTAGGCCGGGGCCTGCTGATTCGCTCCCCAGGGGTAGATGCGGTAGCATGAAGTGTACCCATGCGAGGCTTTGAGACCACGCCCCCGGATCTGCGGGCCCTCCTGCCGCAGCGCATCAGCCAGCTGGGCCTCAAGCTCGAAGGCTCGCCGGTGGAGCGCTTCGTCAAGAAGCTCTACCGGGAGGTCGAGCGGAAGGGCCTGAAGCACTTCCGCCCTCCCTGCTACCTCACCGACGAGTGGGGATGCCCCTCGGGAGAGCCGATCATCGGCATTCCCTTCTACCTCGCCGACGCCAAGCTGGCCCGCCTGGAGGACGAGATCGACGACGTCGAAGACGAGCGCGAGATCCGCATGTACCTCCGCCACGAGGCCGGACACGCTTTCAACTACGCCTTCAAGCTCTACGAGACCGCGGAGTGGCGCGAGCTCTTCGGGCCGTTCAACCGGCCGTATCGCGAGCGGTACCGCCCCGTTCCTTTCGACCGGAACTTCGTGCGCCACATCGAGGGCTGGTACGCCCAGAAGCATCCCGACGAGGACTTCGCCGAGACCTTCGCCGTCTGGCTGACCCCCCGCTCGCGCTGGCGCGCGCGGTACCGCGGCTGGCCGGCCATGCGGAAGCTCCGCTACGTGGACCGCGCGGCGCACGCCCTGCGCGACTCCGAGCCGCCGGTCCGCCTGGCCTCCACCGACATCACGGTGGAAGAGATGAACATGACCGTGGAGGAGTTCTTCCGCGCCAACCAGGGGGAGATCGCGCCGGTGGAGGTCGCGCTCGAGAACGACCTGCCGGACTTCTTCGTCCGCAAGGGGCGCCGCACCCGGGGGATCCGGCCAGCCTGGGAGATGGTCCACGAGCACCGCATCCCCCTGATCAACAAGATCGAGTACTGGACGGGGGTGCACCGCGGCGTCGTGCGGGCGCTGGTGGACAGCATCGCCGACGCCGCGGAGCGGCTCCAGCTCTACGTCGAGACCAAGACCGAGCGCGCCGCGCTCGTCGAGCTCACGACTTACGCGACGACCCTCAGCATGAACTATCTGACCCGGGGGAGCTTCGTCCCGAGAGTCCGTCAGCGCATTCCGGAGGCGGCGAAACGGGCCGCCGCCCGAACGCCCAAGGAGACCGATGGCCAGACTCAGGATCGCGATCGCCCACAGCCCTGACGGCGACCCCCGGGTCCAGCGACGCCGCGCGGGCCTGCGGAAGACCGACGCCCAGGAGGTCGCCGAGGTGCTGCGGCGGGCCGGCCACAAGACGTTCTTCGTCGTCGTGGACGGGGCGCCGAAGTGTCTGAAGCGGCTGGCCAGCGTGGACGCCGACCTCGTCTTCAACCTGGTCGAGGGCTTCGGTGACGACAACACGAAGGAGCCCCACGTCGCCGCCTATTACGACCTCCTCGGCCTCAGGTATACGGGCTCGGGGATGCGCGGCCTCTCGCTCGCCATGGACAAAGCGCTGGCCAAGAAGGTCCTCACCTTTCACCGCGTCCGGACGCCGAAGTTCGCGACGGTCTTCCGCGGCCGCCTGGACTGGGCGCACGATATCGAGTTCCCGGTGATCGTCAAGCCCGTCCGCGAGGACGGCTCCATCGGCATCGGCTTCAGCGCGCTGGCCGGCAGCATCAAGGAGCTGATGGAGCGCATCGACGAGCTCCACGCGGACTTCAACCACCCCGTGCTGATCGAGCAGTACATCGACGGGCGCGAGATCTACGTCGGGGTGATCGGCAACGCGCGGGCGGAGGCGTTTCCCCCGGTGGAGCTCGACCTCTCCCACCTGCCCAAGGGCAAGCCCCGGATCGCCAGCGTGGAGGTGAAGTGGGAGGAGGGCACACGCGCCTACCGCAGCGCCAAGCTGCGGATTCCCGATGACCTGCCGCGCGAGGTCCTGGAGGCGATCCAGCACGCCGCGCTTACGAGCTTCCAGGCCCTGCAGCTCCGCGACTACGCCCGCTTCGACTTCCGAATCACCCCGGACGGGAAGGTCTTCCTGATCGAGGCGAACCCGAACCCCTACCTCTATTCAGGGGCCGAGTTCATCCGGGGCGCCCGCGCCTCCGGCCGGACCCACCCGGAGACCATTCTCGACATTCTGGAGCTGGCCCAGGAGCGCTACCGCTCCCGCGGCTAGTCTCAAGGGTCTGGGCTGAGCAGCCGAGTTCGGCACGACCCAGCGGGGATTGGAGTCCCGCATCGCCATTCGGGGGTGCGGCTCAGTGTGAGAAGCCACCACTCGGCTGCGCGAGCTTCTCTCCCTTTTCCCGGAGATACACGAGGCGCGCCCGACCTCGTTCCGAGAGCCGATAGACATGCTTCCCTCGCTTGCCGCGGCGCAGATCAACGACGCGACTGGCCAGGTTTTGGCGCGCGAGACGGAGCAGACCCATTGCCGCCGCTTGATACCGGACGCCGAATGCACGAGAGACCTCGTCCGAATCCGCCTGGCCCACTTTCGCGAGATATTCGAGGAGCTCGCGCTTCGTCATATCTCAGGATGCGGGGGATAGACCCGCCCAGATCCCGCCTGAGTCATATCAGATTTTCGGGTTGGCGCGCCCGTGAGCAACGAGGCCCCCGAGCCAGCGGGGGCACGACGTTAGGCGGGAAAAATGTACTCGCCGACTTGACGCACTTACACACCTTGACGCTCTTGGAGCCTCCAGATCATCGCTAGGTGTTATGATTACTGTGCCCCGTTGGCTCACATTTTGCTAAGTGTTTCTCCGAATGCTTTTTCGGGGTTTTCACGAAGAGGAACCGAGGGATCGAATCTAACGACAGACAGATAGAAACTACAGAAAGATAAGAGCTGCGGAGAACCCCTCCCGAGAAGGGCAAACCCGCCGTGAGGCGGGGGCGCAAAGCCACGGATCAGGCGACAGACCTGACAGCCGGGCTGCCGAAGGAAGGGTATCTCAACCCCCCCGGGACCGTGGTGGTCCTCCGCGCAAGGGGGACCACGATGGTTGGGGGAAGGGGTTCGAGCGCTCACCGCCTCCTCGTCCTTCTACTCGGGGGATTACTCGTCGGGGCGTCGCTGGTTCCCCCCGCCCTGGCGGCGCCACTGCCGGGCTTCCCGCTCCAGTCCTCGCAGGCCTCGCCCGTCACCGGCGCGGTCACGATCTCTGCCCCCTCCATCCTGCCCGAACCGGGCCTGCTGGGCGTCCAGTTCAAGGTCGACGGTTACGTGCTCGACGCGCTCGACGCGACGGCGCCCTTCCAGGTCGTGTGGAGTGCCGCCAGTGCAACCAACGGCGACCATACCATCACGGCGGAGGTCCGGTTGACTTCGGGAATCGTCATCGAGTCGGCCCCGCTCAGTCTGACGGTCGACAACCCGTCGACCTTCAACCGCACGCTTCACGTCGATGCCACTGCCGGCAACGACGGCAACAATGGCCTGACACCCGACACGGCGTGGCGGACCCTCGACCGGGCCAACAACGCGGTGGTCGCGGGCGACACCGTGCTGCTATGGGGCACCTTCACTGGTCAGTACATTCGTCCCGCGATCTCAGGAACCCCCGCCACGCCGATCACCTTCAGGAGCGCTCCCGGACAGACCGCCGTGCTCGACGGTGGTCTCTCGGGCGTCGCGGCGCGGCTCACCGCCCGCAGCTACATCGTGGTGGAGCAGCTCCGCATCCAGAACGTTCCCGGCCAGGCCGTCGTGCTGGAAGCCGGCGCCCATCACAACGTCCTGCGTGACTTGCTTATCACAGATATTATCAACGGCACGGCGTGGGTCAGCGCCATCCGGATCACTCAGTCCAGCGACAACCTCATCGAGCGCAACACGATCACCAACATCGGCAACGCGACGGCCGACCAGGGCGACAGCATGTGGATCGACAACGGATCGAGCCGCAACCGCATCCTCAGCAACACGATGCGGAACGGCAGCCATAGCCTCATCCTGATCGGCGGCGATTCGCCCGGTGACGCCGAGGTGGGCGACAACGTGGTGGCGGGGAACACGCTCTCGAACCCATGGGGGTCCCATATTGGTCTCTTGCATATGGCCCGACGAACGCTTATCGAGGGGAACCGCTTGTCCGACGCGAACGTGAACGGGACGAACCGCACGTCCGCCACCATTCAGGTGGTGTCACGCGATCACATCATCCGCTACAACGAGTTTGTCAACAACGGGGCAATCAATGCGGCTCCGGGTGCGGGCGGAACTCCGGGCATCTCGCTCTTGGCGTACACCTATACGGCCGGGGTCGAGCAGGACGCGATCGGCAATCGGATATACCATAACGTCTTCTACGGCAACGGGACCTATGGGCTCTGGATGTCGGAGAAGGGCGGCCGCCGTGTCACCAACAACGTGATCGAGAACAACATCTTCTTCCGGAATGCCGGGTTCCCCCTCGGCAGCCAGACCTACACGATCGGGATTGAGCACTACAGCAACCCGACGGCTTGGCCGGTCGGCAGCCTGAATGGCAACCGCATCCAGAACAACATCCTCCTGCGGCAGCCGGGGTCGGCGGGCGAGCCGATGGTGCTGCGGATCCGCAACGCCAGCCAGGGCGGCAACCTGACCTACACGCTCTCGGCCTTCCAGCAGACCTACACGGAAGCGGCCAACAATCTGGAGGCCGACCCCCTGTTCACCGACGCGGTCAGTGGTGTGTTCACACTGCGAGCCGGTAGCCCCGCGGTCGATGCCGGCCTGATCATTCCCGGGATCGCCTACCTCGGGGCAGCGCCGGATCTGGGAGCCTACGAGTACGGGGCAGGCGGGCCGACACCCGCGGCCCCTTCAGGGTTAAGCCTCCGGTAAATCGGACCGGAGAGCTGGAGTCAGGTCCTCTTTCCCCCGCCCGAGCGAAGATCTAACGCTTTCCGTGCGCGTTCCCGGCAATCGCCAACGACCATTGGCATGGCGATTGCTGCACACTCCCGAAACGCCAGCGGACGGCTTTCGACCCGGATCTGCCCTTTTCGGATGGCTGTGAGGACCGATGCGACCGTCAGATCTCCCTCGATAAGGGAGTAGGTTGTCCCGAGCTGCCGGACAGAATGGCTGTCCGAGGTGCCTATCAGCGGAAGACCGGCTTCCTTGGCCAGCCGGACCGCGGGCCGGTTGAAGTTGATTCGCCGGGTGTAGAAATGGCTGAACTCGATCGCATCGAAGAGATCGATTTCGTCGACGAGCCGCTTCCGCAGGGCGTACGAGGCGGGAAAGAACGGGTGGGGCGCCACCACGAGCCACTCCGGGCGGCGAAGCCGCCGCAGGTCGGCGAAGGTCCGGACCCGCTCCGGCGGCACGTCGAGGTTATAGAGGAGGACGTGCTTGCCTTCGATCGTCGCTTCGACCCCCGCTATCAGGAGAATTCCGCGCTCCCGCGCATAACCCTTGAGGTCCCCGCCGAAGGTGACGATGTTGTGATTGGTGATGCTGAGCACATGAAAGCCGGACGCCGCCGCCCGGTCGATGAGATCCGGCGCATCGTAGGTGATGAACGCATCCCGCTCCCGCGTGTGGAGATGCAGATCAGCCTTGAGCTCCATATCCGCTCCTCGTTGCTTCCCTATCCACCGAGTTGAACAGCATGTTCGTAACGCTGCCTCTTATGCCTCCGGCCTTCTGACGGAACCACTCGATAGTCCGGCACAGTCCCTCGTCCAGATCGACCGTGGGTTCCCAGCCAAGCAGGGTCCGCGCTCGTGTGATGTCGGGTTGGCGCACCTTCGGATCGTCAATGGGGAGCGGTTTGAGGATGATGGAACTCGACGAGTCGCTGAGGGCGAGGATCTTCTTTGCCAGTTCGAGAAGGGTCTTCTCCTCAGGATTCCCCAGGTTCACGGGTTCGGTGACCGCTGACTGCATGAGCTGCCAGACCCCCGCGACCAGATCGTCAAAGAAGCAGAAGCTCCGTGTTTGAGAGCCATCGCCGTACACTGTGAGGGGGTCACCGCGGAGCGCCTGGGTGATAAACGTCGGGATGGCCCGGCCGTCGTGAAGCCTCATGCGGGGTCCGTAGGTATTGAAGATCCGAGCGATCCGGGTATCCAGTCCGTGGAACCGATGGTAGGCCATCGTCATGGCTTCAGCGAAGCGCTTGGCTTCGTCATAGACCCCACGCGGCCCCACGGGGTTGACGTTCCCCCAGTACTCCTCCCGCTGGGGGTGGACGAGTGGATCGCCGTAGACCTCCGATGTCGAAGCCAGGAGGAACTTGGCTCCCTTCTCCTTGGCGAGCCCGAGGGCCTTATGGGTGCCGGGCGCCCCCACCTTGAGCGTCTGGATTGGGTGCTGCTGATAGTCGATGGGAGAGGCGGGGCTGGCGAAATGGAGGACGTAGTCCAGCCGCCCGGCCACGTAGATGTAGTTGGTGACATCGTGCTTGACGAAGGTGAACCGGTGGTCGCGAATGTGAGCGATGTTGTCAATGGTTCCCGTGAGGAGGTTATCCATGCAGACCACCTCTCCCCCCAGGGCGAGGAGAAACTCGCAGAGGTGGGAGCCGATGAAGCCAGCCCCTCCCGTGATCAGCACGCGCATGGATGACCTATCCAGGGATCACGGGCTTGCGCCCGATGGAGTGATACTCGAAGCCGAGACGCCGCATCCGCTCCGGCTCGTAGAGGTTTCGGCCGTCGAAGATCACGGGACGGCGCATGAACGATCGGACGCGCTCCAGGTTGAGAAATTTGAATTCATTCCACTCGGTGGTTAGGATGAGGGCGTCTGCCCCCTCGGCTGCCTCGTACGCCGACATGCAGTAACGGAGGCCCGGAGGAAGGAGGGGCTTGGCGTTCTCAGTCGCCACCGGATCGTAGGCCCTCAGTTCGGCCCCGTCATCGTGGAGGAGTCGGATCACCTCCGCACTCTTGGCTTGCCGCGTGTCGTCGGTGTTAGGCTTGAAGGCCAACCCCAGCACGCCGATCACCTTCCCTTCCACCGGCCCCAGCACCTTATGAACCTTCTCGACGAGGACGGCGGCGCGCTCCCGGTTGATCTCCTCAACAGCCTTGAGGAGCTTGAAATCGTAGCCCAGGGCCGCGGCGGTCTGGATCAAGGAGTCGGTATCCTTTGGAAGGCAGGCGCCCCCGTACCCGAGCCCAGCCTGGAGGAACGTCGTGCCGATCCGCGGATCAAGCCCTACGCCCTTGATCACCTGCCCCACGTCGGCGCCGGCCAAGTCACAAATGTTCGCGATGGCGTTGATGAACGAGATCTTGGTAGCGAGAAATGCGTTGGAGGCGTACTTGATCATCTCCGCGGAGGGCACATCCGTGATGATCATGGGACGCCCGAGCTGGGCGTAGAGCTCGAGGAGCGTCATGGCGACCTGCTGAGTCGGCGCCCCGATGACGATCCGGTCGGGGCGGAGAGTGTCCTCGATCGCGGAGCCCTCGCGGAGGAACTCGGGGTTCGAGACGACGTCGAACTCCACCGGCTTCGGTTGATTGGTCAGGATGATCTCCCGCACCAGCTCACCGGTTCCCACCGGCACCGTGGACTTGTTGACGATGACCTTGTAGCGGTTCAGGGCCCGCGCGATCCCGCGGGCGACCTCTTCGACCGCCGAGAGGTCCGTCTCCCCGTTAGCCTTGGCCGGCGTGCCGACCGCGATGAAGATGATCTCCGATTTCCTGACGCCCTCGGCGAGACCGGTCGTGAAGCTGAGGCGGCCGTCGGCGACGTTGCGCGCCACCATCTCCTCCAGCCCGGGCTCGTAGATCGGCATACGGCCCTGCTTGAGGCCTTCGATCTTCTCGCGCACCTTGTCCACGCAGATGACGTCGTTGCCCAGATCGGCGAAGACCGCTCCGGTCACCAGCCCCACGTATCCCGTCCCGACCACGCAGATGTTCATCCTACCCTTCTCTCATCGGACGACCGGAATCCCACTAATTGTCATGCGCCACCCCAATGCCTAGTGCGGCTCGCCTTCGACCCCGACGTGGTCGCCTGGTCGCGCTGTGGCGGACGCATGCGCCTCCTCGCGACGATCGAGGATCCCAGGGGTATTGGCGAGATCCCGTCCCATCTCGGGCTGACCACCGAGGTACTGCGCCGGGACCCGCCATGCGAGCAGCTGTTTACGCAGGGCGGCGCCCGTCTTTACGCGCGGTCGCCAGCCGAGTTCCTCGCGCGCCTTGCGGCAGTCGAACACCAGCCGCGCGTACGCAGAGCGCAGGCGGTAGGGAGAGATGGAGGCGGGACGCCCCAGCAGATTCAAGAGCCACTCAATCCCCCTTGCCAGGAAGCACGCCAGGCCCATCGGCACGTGGATGATCCTCAGGTGCGGTTCGCGCCCCTGAGCGTACAGCGAGGCCAGTTCCTCACGCGTGAGCGAGCCGTCGCCGACACATTGATAGATGCGACCATCGGTGAACGGGCTCCGCGCGGCCTTCACCATCGCTTCCACCGCGTCGTCCACGTGGATGAGCGGCAACCGGATCGATCGGTCGCCGATGAGGATCAGCCGTCTGCCGGCGCGCATGCCGACCGCAGCAGTGATCAGCGGGCTGCTCTCGCTCCACATCTGTCCGAGACGCAGGATCAGCGCGGGCACACTGCGCTCCTGCGCCGCAGCGCGCACGATCCGTTCCGCTTCGAGCTTCGCCCGCGTGTAGTAGCCGCGCTGCTGAGGGAAAGGTTCGAGCGGTGAATTCTCGGTGACCGGCCTCTCGGCGGGATGCCCCGCCCAGTCAGTCACCGAGAGGGAACTGATATGGATGAGCTTCCCCACGCGGTGCTTGTGGCAGGCCTCGACGATGTTCCGTGTGCCGGTGATCGTGGCCGCTTCATGCGCCTCCCAACCACCGCCCATCGCCGCGCCGATGTGGAAGACCGTGGTGGCGTTGGCGAGAGCGCGGTCCACCGCCTCTGGATCGCCCAGGTCGCCGAGCGTGACTTCGACCTGCGGGTGATGGAGGATTTCGGGCGGTGGCAACCGGCGCACGAAGAGCCGCATGAACTCCCCCTCGTCGATGAGTCGGTTCACGAAAGCGCGGCCGAGATGTCCGTTCGCCCCCGTCACGACGACAGCCGGGCGATCGCTCGGCCGATACTGGCTGACAAACTTCGCTTTCGCGTGATCCGCCTCGCGGGCGGCCTGTTCGGTCCAACGCACGATGGCGCGCGCTTGCTCGACGCCAGCCGGCATCGGTCCGCCCGTGGCGAGCGCGTCGTAGAAGTTACGGACGAAATTGTGGAGGCCCTGATAGGGCTGAATCGAGCCCGCCATGAACCGCACAGCGTTGGAGCTGACTTGCGCGGCGATCGAACCCGCCTCGCCGATGGCGTTGACGACGCGCTCAACCGCCTTCGGCAGCGGCGTGTGGAAGCGACGGGTGAGGAACATCGAGAACAAATCCGCGCGCAGCGTCCCGCGCGTTCCCTGGATGATGAGTTGGTGCTGCAACGGCTTGATGCTCCATGAAAGATGGATGCCTCCGGCACCCCGCGCGCATCGGACAAGGGCGCGCCACTCGTCGAAATGGAGGTTGGGGTCGCGGGACCTCGCCCCTGACGTTCTGAAATCTATCCGTAGATCCTGAATGTCGCCGAGGAACTCCTGAAGAAGATACAGCGCGTGCACGCCGAGATCCCGGAATGGAAAGCCTCCGTCCCGGCACGGCGGCGGCAACGGCCCGCCGCGATGGGGCGGGTAGTTGGAGCTGCGGAGGTACTCGACGGCGATGATCTCGCCAATAGCGCCGCTGCGCACAAGGTGGAGCGCCTTCGCCACAAACGGGTCGCCGAGGAGTGAGTGGCTGACGCACAGGTTCACACCTCGCGACGTCGCTTCTCCGGCGAGCCGGTCGCAATCGTCGACGCTCGTCGCCAGCGGTTTCTCCACGAGGACGTGGCAGCCGAGGGCAAGGGCTTCAAGCGCGACGATGGCGTGACTGTCCGGCGGCGTGAGAACATGGACGACGTCCAGACCTTCCGCGGCCATAACGGCGAGGGATCGGAAGGACGGGAGGCCCGTGGCTTGAGCCCGGGCCGGGTCGAGGTCCGTAACGCCGACGATGCGCACATGGGGGAGCCGCTTCAGCGCCTTGATATGAAACTCGCTGACGTACCCTGCGCCGACCAATCCGACGCGGAAGGTCTTCATTGCGAACGGGCGCCTTTGGCCTGACCGACGCGCTCACAGACGTGCTTCATCTTCGCCTCCCACGTCTCGTCGCGCATGGCGTCACTACGTTGATGGCGCTTCGCAGGGGTGTCGTCGCGCAATGCGTGTTCGAGGCTGGCGATGAACTCGTCGTGCCCGTGCGCAACAGAGCAGATGTCGCTGTAATACTTCACTTCCGGCAGGTCTGTCGAGACGACTGGCAGGCCGGCGCTGAGGTACTCGCGAAGCTTGATCGGATTGACGGCGCGCGAAAGGTCGCTCACGACGAACGGGATGATCCCGACGTCGAAGCCTTTGCAGTACGCAGGGAGCGTGTCGTAAGGCCGTCGGCCCAGGATGCGGATGTTGGGTAGCTCCCGCACACCGTCCAACGACACGCACACTTCTCCAATGAGGACGACTGACCATTCGGGGTGGGTGCGTCCAACCTCCGCAATGAGCTTCAGATCGATCCAGTCGTGGATGAGACCGAAGAACCCGATGACGGGGTGCGGCAGGTGCCCGATGTCCTCGGGGACGTTCGTCTCCGGGGCGAGCGCCTTCGCGAAATGCTGGTAGTCCACGCCGTGCGACGACAGAAAGGTGTTCGGGTTATATTCCCTCTTCGACGTGACGAGCGTGTGCGCCGTCGCCAGGCATATGTCGGCTTTCCTCAGCAGGTCGCGCTCCATTGCGGCCATCTTCTCTCCGTCGAGGTACGAGAAGGCGGACCACTCATCGATGCAGTAGTACACGACGAGCGATTCGTCGAGCTGCCCGACCATGTCCGCGACGTTCGGCAGGAAGGTCCACATCTGGGGGCGGGCCATGCCGAGCTTGCGCGCCTGGCGCTGGAGGAACCAGCGCAGGAGCCTGCGGTTGACGATCCTCGCGAGGCTGGAGTAGGGCAGCGGGATGACCATGGGCTGATACACCCAGGCCCGCGGGCCGACCTGTCGGAGGCCGCCGAGGCACATGCGCAACTTCCGGAGAATCTTCTTCAGGTCGCGGGCTGAAGCGAGGCTCGGGCTGCGCATCGAGATGGAGTTGACCCAGAGCACCTTGTTGTCGGCCGCGAGATGCTTGAACACGTGGTCGCAGCTTGTCGGATCTCCACCCCATTCCTTCGCAAAGTAGATGATCGATTCGCCTTTCACTCGGATTCCCCTTGTGGCTTGCCGATCCTTACTACGCGCGGGTCAGTTGATCTAATTGGAAGCGACGCCCAATGCGCAATCGGTTTCTTCAGGACACAAAAGACCGCAAAGACGAAAAATTCGTCCAGCAGGGGAATTTGGCTCAGGCCCCTCAACCAGTGGCCGACTCTGAACGCCTTTCCAGAAAATCCGATGCGCTCAAAGTGAACAGTTTCAAATGGTAGAACCTTGAGCATCCGCCGGAATTGACGGATCGTCATGTGGTTGAGGTACTCCTTCCAATGTTGGTGATCCGTGTAGGGATTCGGGCGACGTTTTCCGGTGTCGGGATCGAACCAATAGTAGGCAGGTGTGTATTCGTCTGAGGCGTAAAGGTAAGCCGCGGCGTTCAGGAGTGTCTCCATCGAGAAGACCGTATGGAGCCACGGAAGCGGAAGGATGTCCTCAAGGTGTGAACCATACGGACCAAGCCAGGGATGAAAGTGGACCAGAAACACACCCCCCGGGCGCAAGAGGCGATAGCACTCCCTGAAAATGTCTTCGGCCCGGCTGAGATGTTCAACGGTGTCTACGGTGTAGACCACATCGACGGACTCGTTGGGCAGGGGAATGCCCGAGGCCGTGGATTCCACAAAATGGATTCCGTTGCCGTGCTCGGCGCGCCCACGGGCCAGAGCCGATCTATCAATGTCAATTCCGATTGGCGAAAACTGCTCCTGCTGGCGAAAGGCCTTGAGGAGGTATCCCGTCGAGCATCCGAGCTCAGCGACCGACTTTCCACTGAACCGGGCGAAACGAGCGAACAGGCCGTAGTATCTCTCGATGTTTGACAAGCGGTCATCCACATGGTTCTGAGCGCTATCGTATCTCGCTCCCAGTCGGCCGTATCTCAAACCGAACCGTCGGAGTCGTCCGCTAAGAAACACTCGAGCGACGGCCAAACATACCTTCTCCGAAACCCGTGTGAGCTCTGGCCGCCCATTCAGTGCGACATCCTGCATTTTCGCCTCATGCTGGCCCACGGAACCCTCCGTCAGAAGGTCCTAACAGTCGTTCGAAGGCCCACAAGCAAGGTGTGCCGTGAGGAGGGCGGCTGGAGAAGTCCGGGGCGTCATCACGGTTCCCATCGCCGAGCTGGCCGTAGTCGTTCAGCCCCCAGCACCGCACCGTGGCCTCCTCCAGGAGCGCGCAGGTGTGGAAGGCGCCGGCTTCGACGGCGGTGGCCGTGCTGATTACGGTCGCCGTGAACTGCTGGGTCTGGCCGACGGCGATGGTGGGATCCGCCGGCGTGACGCTGATGGCCTGGGCGGCGACCTCATCTGTAGCCAGAGCGAGCACGAGGCTGAAGACGCCGGACAAAACCAGTGCTCTTGCCTTCCATTGTGGACCACGCCCATGTGGCTTCATGCGATGAAGGCGCCTCTAGAGCAGCAGCACCGCGGCGACGCCTCCTAGCGGACGCGATAGACCGCGACAAACAGGCTGTTCAACACGGGAGCGTCGGCCAGCCGGCCCAACACGCCGAAGCTCATGCCAAGCTTGGCGTAAAAGTGTGCCTCGACCAGAGCCGCGCCCCGCGGAGCCAACTGCCGCGTAAGCTCGCCCAAGGTCGCGACGTTCTTGATGTGAGCAAAGTACGAGGGCCGGCCCGTCAGTCGGAACGTGAGCTGCTCCACCTTGCGGTAAATCGCCGACTTGTTTGGGAGCGAAACAATCAGGTGCCCGCCCTTGTTAAGCAGGTTCACAACGACATTCAGGCAGTGGGGCAGATCATCCACGTAATCCAGCACACTCGAACACAAGAGCAGGTCCGCCTTGGCGAGACCCGCGCCCGGCAAGTCCTCCAGCCGGTTGCAGCCAAACCTCACGTTCAGCACCTTCAACTCCGCCTGTTTCTGCTTGCAAAATTCGATCATCTCCGGGCTGGCGTCGATGCCAACGACCATCTTGTTGAATTTGGCCGCCGCGAAGCTGAACATCCCGACCCCACAGCCCACATCCAGGACCGAGGCAGCTGGCGAACTGTACTTCTCGATCAGCTTCGTCCAGACCGAGTAGCGCTCGCGGAAATCGGGGGCCTTTTGGTATTTCGCCGCAAATCCGTGGACGCATCGCGAGTGGAACTCGATGGCGTCTTTGGCCTTCATGCTTCGACTGACGTTCCCGCACATTGTGGTGTCATCCTGCGAACGGCGGCCCACACCGCTGCATATGAGCGCGACGAGCAGAACGCCAGTGAGGTTGAGGCCGACATCCATCGGCGACAGGCTTCGGCCTGGCACCCCGCCCTGGTACCACTCGACGGAGAGCCCCAAGGCGCTGCCGACTGCAAGCACCAGCGCGGCGCGCTGCCGGACCGGCCACCGGCGGAAGGCCAAGGTCAGGCACAAGGCGAGGCACGCGAAAAGCGGGATATGCGAGGCATTCCAAGCGAACCGCCAGAACCCCCTGCCCGCCGGTGTCGCGCCTCCGGGGAGAGACGATACGTAGAAGAGGGCCCCTACGTAAGCCAGGCTCAGAACGGTATAGACGGGAGACAGTCGTTTCAAAACCTGTCAGGCTGTCACGGCGGCGCTGATGCGTTTGCTGGACCTGCTGCTGATCGAAGAACGACCTGATCCGAACCTCATCACAGGCCCCTCAATGACGGTGGCTAGCTTGAATCCCCGCAGTTGATCGCCGCGGGGATTGGAGGTCACGGTAACACTGTGAGCGTGGTGCTCCCACTCCGGCCGCCGGAGGTCGCGGTGATCGTCGTGAATCCCGGGAGGAGGCCCGTGGCCAACCCAGTCGCAGTGATCGTGGCGACCGTCTCGTCGTCGCTCGTCCACGTCGCGCCGAGCCCGACCACTGTCACGGGAGTGAAGGCATCGGTGGTGGCGCCGTTGCCGAGCCGGCCGAACAGGCCCCGCCCCCAGCATTGCACCGTTCCGCCCGGAAGGAGCGCGCAGCCATGCTCGGCGCCCGATGTGGCGGCGGTGGCGGTAGTGATTCCGGTGACCCCGGCTCCCGGGGTGGCAAAAACGCCTCTCGGGCTCCCGTCGCCGCGCTGGCCGTAGTTGTTGTCCCCCCAGCATTGCACCCTTCCGTCCCCAAGGAGCACGCAGGTGTGCTCGGCGCCGGGTGCGAGGGCGGCGGGGGTGATGCCGCTGATGGTCACTGGGGTGGAGGACGAATTGAATGCTGGTGTCTGGCCGAGCTGGCCAAACTCGTTCCAGCCCCAGCATTGCATCGTGCCGTCCTGAAGGAGCGCGCAAGTGTGGAAGATGCCGGACTTGATGGCGACGTCCGTGGTGATTCCGGTGACCTCCACCGGGATGGGGGTGGGCCTGGGGGCGGGGGGGGCGGGGCGTTGAGTGATCGGGCTCCCATCGCCGAGCTGGCCGTACTCGTTCCGCCCCCAGCAGCGCACCCTGCCGTCCTGAAGGAGCGCGCAGGTGTGCCACCCGCCGGCGGAGACGGCGGTGGCCGTGGTGATTCCGAACACTTCCACCGGGGTGGAGTTGGTGAATAGTGGGAATAGCGCGGGTGCAGTGGTCCCGTTGCCAAGCTGGCCGTAGTCGTTCTGCCCCCAGCACCGCACGGTGCCGTTCTGAAGCAGCGCGCAGGTGTGGTAACCGCCGCCCGTCACGGCCGTGGCAGTGGTCATTCCGGTGACCGGCACCGGCGTGGCGGAGAAGAAGGCAGTGGTGGCGGGGTCGCCGAGCTGGCCTTCACTGTTCCGCCCCCAGCATCCGAGCGTGCCGTCGGGAAAGCGCGCGCAGGTGTGGAAGCCGCCGCCCGTGACCGCCGCGGCGCCCGTGACCCCGGCGACCGCCACCGGGGTGGAGGAATCGGTTCGGGTCCCGTCGCCGAGCTGGCTGTAGTCGTTCAGCCCCCAGCAGCGCAGCGTGGCATCCTCCAAGAGCGCGCAGGTGTGGAAGGCCCCGGCTTCGACAGCGGAAGCCGTGTCGATTCCGGTCGCCGTGAACTGCTGGGTCTGGCCGACGGCGATGGTGGGATCCGCCGGCGTGACCGCGATGGTCTGCGCCACGACCTCGTCGGCGGCCAGAAGAGAGACGAGGCCGAGGACACCTAAGACAAGGACGAGGCTCGCATTTCTCTTCATCTCGTACCCTCCGCTCTACTTCTCTTTCGTAATCCACTCACCTTTTCGGGAGCCACGCTCCACGATCAGTGCCGTCATCCTGACGCCATCCTAGAATCTCGAGCGGGGAAGGACAATCAGGTGGAAACCCGCATCAACCATGGGGGAATCCCCGAACAGGTGGGGGAGGCGGCCTACAGTCGAGGCGTGCGGTTTGCGGTTCGATTTTGTAGCCAGTCAGGCTATGAGAGTTGATGCGATCGAGTCACGCTCGCTGCAGAGCGACCGATCGCTGTCTCGGGACCGAGAGACGAAGACCCTGTGGGGTGCCCGCCCTCCGTCAGTACCGCCCGGGGGCGGGCACCCCATCAATTGGCCTTCAGCCCAGCTTCTGGAACGCGTCGGCGGCGCGGAGCACCGTACCATCCTCCCAATGACGTCCAATCAGCATCATGCCGACTGGGAGTCCCGCGGACATGCCGGCCGGGACGGTAGCTGCGGGATGGCCGGTCACGTCGAAGGGGGCGGTGTTGGCGATCATCTCGAGGGCCCGCGCCACGTACTCCTCGCGGCTGGCGTTGGGCGCGGGGAGCAGAGTAGCCTTCAGCGGCAGCGTCGGCATCAGGAGCAGATCCACGTTCTTCAGGGCCTCGTCGTAGGCGGCCCGGAGCACGCGGGCCAGGTTCTGGGCCTTGGCGTAGTAGCGGCCCTGGTAGTTGTCCTGCATGTACTGGCCGAGCAGGATGACCAGCTTGACGGTCTCCGACAGGTCATTGGCGCGCGCCCGTCGGCTCCGGCCGTAGAAGTCCAGCAGCGAGGTGGTATAGTGGCCCTTCCAGTTCGTCCCCATGCTGTTGCCGGCGACCATCAGCATAGTCGCGCCCTCGACGGCGATCGCATTCCAGATGTCGAGGCCGTCACGGTGGAGCGGGATGGACACCTCGCTCACGGAGGCCCCGGCCCCTGTCAAGCGCTGCCCGGCCTGGCGCACCATGTCATCCACGTCCCGCTCGGAGTTAGGCCAGGCGAACCCCTCCTTCACGATCCCGATGCGCAGGCCCCGGGCGTCTCCGGTGAGCCGCTTCGTGTACGCATCCGTGCGGAGCCCGGCTGGCTGGCGTGGGTCGAGGCCGTCGGGCCCGGCGATCACCTCCAGGAGCAGGGCGCAGTCAGCGGCGCTGCGGGCGATGGGGCCGGTGTGATCCAGCGTGAGCTCGATCGGGAAGACACCCGTGTAGGGCACCAGACCATAGGTCGGCTTGTGGCCGACGGCGCCGCAGAATGAACTCGGGATCCGGATCGATCCGCCCTGATCGCCGCCCATGGCCATGTCGCACTCGCGGGCTACCACCAGGGCCGCGCTACCGCTGGAGGAGCCGCCGGCCGATCGCTTCGGGTCGTGGGGGTTGAGGACGGGTCCCGTATCCGAGGTGTGGCTGCCGCCCGAGAAGCAAAGGTGCTCGCAGACCGACTTGCCAATGATCTCCCCGCCCGCGTCCAGAATGCGGGTCACGATGGTCGCGTCGACGTCGGGCACATAGCCTTCGAGGACGTTGGAACCGTTCATCATCGGGATCCCGGCGACGCAGACGTTGTCCTTGATCGCGATCTTCTTGCCGGCGAGCAGCCCGGAGGGCGCACCCTTGATCGAGGACTTCCAGTACCACGCGTTGAGCCGATTCTCAGAGGCGGGCGGACGGTGTCCCGCGTCCCGCGGGTACTTCACCGGCAGCGTGGGCTCCGCGAACTGGTCGAGGCGGCGGTACGAGGCGAGCACCCCGTCCATAAGATTACGGAACGACGCGAGGTCCTCACGGCTCAGGTCCAGGCCGTAGGACCTGGCAATGCGCTCCAACTCGCCTAGCGGCGGCTTGCGCAGGATCCGCGGGGCGGTCGCGGCTGGTGGCGGGGCCTGCACCTCTGCGGCCCCGGCCTGGCTAGGCCTTGTCGGAGTGACGAGGGTCGCCGCCATGGCGGCCGCGCTCGTACGGAGAAACTGGCGACGCGAATGTTTCGGCGAACCTAGCATCGCACATCCTCCTCTTGACCGGCGGGTTGTGAAACCAATCACCAGGAAAGCGTCGCCCCACGGTCTGCCGCTTCGTCTGGAAACATGACCGGGCGCCACTTCCCGTCAACACACATTCCTAATTCATCGCGCAACCGCGCTAGATGGTGGGAAATCTGGGAGAAGGTCACCTGCGCTCGTCTCACCCGCCAAATCATGGACTCCACTGCGCAGCTTCCTGAATACGGCAAAAGCCAGCGCGTACAAACCCAGTGCGACCAGGATAGCGACGTTCAAACCGAACGCTATGCTGATTGGCACGCTCAGTAGACCACCAACGACGGTAAACAAGCCGTTCATCCCCCACGCCCAAGCGATTGCACCACGAGGCTGGTTTGCGATCGCTAGAATGCCCAGAGGGAACGGCATACCGAGGAGAAACCCTACAGGAAATATCATAACCCCCGACGCGAGGATTCTACCGGTAAGAGGCAATCCGAGAACCAGACCGGATAGCCATGGATAGAGTATCACAAACGCAAGACCCACGGCGAGGACTCCCAGGAACGGTATCGCCCATCTGCGCCGACATTCAATCCCCAACATCTCCGACGACCCGCTGCCGATTCCCGCTGCAAGCAGCAATGTGAATATGACCGTCGAATACGTGTGCAGTGGGCTGCCGATCAGTTGCATGAATTTTTGTATGAAGACGAGCTCAAGAATAATGAACCCCGCACCCAGGCAAGAAAAGTACAAGAGCAACGGTACAGCGCTCGTCCCCCTTTCTCTGCCAATCTTCGAGAATCGCAGAGGAACCAGAACAAACAGCAATACAAATACAGCAGAAGCGAATCCGGTAAAGAATAAGTGCACCCAATCCATCGGAATGACGCCTTTGATGAGTGATTGGTTCAGAACAGCTGCAGTCCCCACATCCAGATAGTTCCTTGCATCCGGGTCCAAGCGCTCGATCGTCTTTCGAAGCAATCCAAAATAGGGTCTGTCGTCCGTGCGCGGCGTGACGTGAACGGCCATCCGGTCGGCCAGCTCATCGGGAAAACCCCCGGAATAAAACTCCTGCGACAGGAACCTCTCCTTCGGCTCCAGCGGATTCTCAACAAGACTCAGACGATGGTCTTCATCAGCCTCAGGCGGCGCCAGGAACTTGTTCAGCGACGCAATTTCCGCGGCTGTCCATGGCTGATTCTTTACCAGCAGAGTGGGCAGCAGAGGTTCCAGTGGGTAGGCATAGACAGCAACGTGGCGTGCAAAATCGGTTCGTCCCATGCGCTTCCACGCCAGCGCAGCGGTCGTAATCATTCTCGGATATGCATAGTGATTAATGTGCAGTATGCCATTGGCGGTCAGCCGCGAGAAATACTCCTGATAAGCCTCGGCAGTCTGCAGATACACCGGCGCTAGGGCGCCCGTGCCCTGCGCAACGCTCGAGCTTGTGTGATTGCTATAGATCTGAATGACGTCGTACTTGCGGTCGCTGTGGCGTAAGAAGCTTCGACCTTCACCAGCCTGAACGCGCACAGCCGGGTTGTGAAATATGTGGCCGATATACTTCGAGTACCGACCGGTCGCGAGTTCGACTACGGTCGGCACCAGCTCTACAGCATCGATATAGGTCGCACCGTACATCAGGGCGGCTTTTGTTTCCTGGCCGCCTGCGCTCCCAATTACCAAGACCCTGTGCCCCGCATCGCGTTTCAGGTAGTGCGACGCCAAAACGCCGATCTGCCAGAAGTGCTCAGTAATACGGGATTTGTCGTGCTCGATATGTTCCCGAAGAGACTTCAGATCGCCGTCAAACTTATAGAAGTAACTCGTCTGATTACCGCCGTCGTACTGAATGGCCTTTCGATCACCGTACCGATGCCATGGCGTGGATATTTCAGGTGACCACGTTTCATCGATCACCTCGATCTTTGATATCGGATCCCAGCGAACGAGCTCGCGCCTGCCTTTTTCGACGGCGTCCTTCACCCTCCCCTGCTTGTCCATGTGCTGCACAAAGTCAATATAGTCTGGTGCTTTGACCATTGGCAGGGCGACGGCCAGGACCGCTAGAACACCAGCAGCGCGACTGCGGAATCGCGACTCTGTAAACAACGCCGCCGCCAGGAGTCCCAGTCCCGCCGCACACACAATAAGGCCGCCAGGGCCGAGTGTTGATATGAATGGAACGACGATCACACTCCCCAAGCCCGCGCCGATCAGATCCCAGAAATACAATCTTTGAATCCTCAGCGCATATTTTGAGAACGTTGCAATGAGTACGTAACCGGCCAGAAAGAATGGAAGAAGCAGAGCCACGTACAGAAGGGCGAACGATGCCACGGTGATGAACGGACGTCGGACGATGCTCGTGTAGTCAAGCGGCAAGACGTTGATCAGTGGGATCACCAACGCAGTCGTCGCCGCAAATCCAACGCTTCCTGTAAAAAGAATCTCACTGATCTCTCGATCTACCGGAATCGGGCGCAGGGTCGCCCACACTCCAGCCAGACCAAAGGCGAATACGGCGACTGTTACGACGAAATAGGCGATGTTAGGGGCCAGCATCACGTCAAACACACGCGTAAGCATGAGCTCAAGCACCAGCGTCGCAAGAGCAATCAACAGGATTCCGCACGAAAGCCTGCGCATTCTCCTGCTCCTAGAAGGTGTTTACCGCCCTCATCGCACAGAGACGAGCCTCGGTCGCTGACAGGACCCAGCCTCTAACGTTGACTACGCGGCCATGCAGGAAATCGTCACGTTGCTGCTGGTGCACCAAGTCGCGGAGTTTTTCTATGTCAGTGTCCAGGAGCTCGGCACCACGGCCTGGCCACGTTGAACAAATCACACCAAGCAGCAACTGCACGTTCGCCTCGCTGGGGACCTGCTTAAGGTATTCTCGTCCAACGATCGCGGCGCTTTCTTTACAGGCCAACACACCAGCGAGTTTCGAAGCGCCCGGATCGTGGACTCTGCTCCTACGCACGGCACCCCACGTGCCTAGTGGGCGGCAGAGACCAAGGGCCCCCACCCAAAGCATGAAAGTCAGGAAACGTCGTCTGAGGATGCTTGTAGACGGGCTCATGTCATAAGCCTCTTTACGTGGTCGGCTAGTCTCAGTGAAAGGGCCACGATCGTAAGCGTCGGATTCGAGGCGCCGGACGTGGGGAAGACAGAGCTCCCGGCTATGAACAGATTCGAGATATCGTGCACCCGGCAGTTCTCATCAACGACCCCCTTCTTGGGGTCGCGGTGCATGCGAGTCGTTCCTATGTGGTGAAAACCAATCAACGGCTGAGATGGGCCATTCTCTTCGTCAAGAATGATTTTGACGCGTCCCAGGCCAGCCCGGCCGAATTCTTCGGCGATAAGCTCGGTCGCCCGTCTGATGGCGTGCTTGTACGCCGCTGTCAAGCCCCAATGCAAGACTACGCGGTTCTGGCCAAGCACATCTCGCTCGGTACTGAGCGTCACGCGGCTATGTGGATCCGGGACTTGTTCAATGCCGCAAAAGAGTTCTGCCATGCGAACCGGGGTCACCCCCTTGAAGACTCTTCCATAGCCGAGCCTCGCGACATCATCGATGTCAGCAATGACGTTGCCTAGATGTTCGGAGAGATCGTCGGGCATAGAGGGCTTGCGCACAGCGTCGAAGAGAAACTGAAGAGAGGCTATCCCTTTGGGTTGTATCGGCGCCAGATGTACCCGAAAATTCACAAGGTTGAAGCTACGCTGCGTCTCTCGGGTAGGCACGAGGGCGCCCTTGATCGCTGTCCGTCGTCGGCTTCCTGGAGGATTCTCGTGTCTCGGGGACGTGTAGGATTCGTATAGGCGAATGGGGAGGTAGGGATTCGAGAGCAGGAGAACGGCGGATTGTTGCCACGGGTGTTCCATGAAGAATCTTCCGACCAGGTCGTACTGGTTGCCGAGCCCGGCCCTTCGGACTTGATTGGACAAGAGTAACAAGCGGGCGTTCTCGATGACGCCCGTTGCGAGGATGAAGATCTTCGCTGCGACCCAATATCTATTGCCTTGCAGGCTGGCCACGCGGACCCGTGTGACGGTTCTGCCGTTGGGGGGCGTCTCGATGTTGATCACGTTGGCGTAGAGGTTGAGGGTGATATTGCCCGCTCGCACGATTTCATCGCGGTAAACCTTGCCAAACCGGGTGGGCGGACTCAGCTGAATGATCTTGGTGATCACGCGGTCGCCATTGAAGTGGAAGCGGGGGGCACTTGGAGTCTCCCAAGCGTCCGCGTCATAGAGAAAGGGCCCCAACTCGCAGATTGATTGAGCGCGCTCGTAAAACGGATCGAGATGATTCTTATTGAAAGGCCAACCGCTGTACGGAATCCAGTCGCGTGACTCGAAGTCGATTTCGTCCAGGGGTTGGCACCAACCTGTCCAGTGGTTGGTCGTACCACCGAAGTAACGGAGGCGGGCCACGTCCAGCGGCGGATAGGGAAATCCCGTGTTCTCGCCGGCGTAAAGTGACTGCGTACCCTTCTCGAACTCGAGGCCTCCACTCTCGAGGAGGCAGACCCGGAACGGCTGGCCGACGAACTGACGCGCCAGGGTAATTCCGGCCGCTCCGGCTCCGATGATGCAGACGTCGGTCTGGATGGTTTGGTCGCCTGGCACCGCGTGGGCATCAATGACCAAGAGAGGTCCTCCTCAAGGCGTGGCGGCCCCGCACCGGCCTCATCGCCGAGCCCCCGAATCGGCGGAGGCGGCGTGGCGCACGTCCGGGCGGTCGCGGACGGCCAGCATGGCTGCGACGAGCCGAATGAGATCGCGGTGATGCAGGAGGGGATCGTGGCCCACCCGGGCCCGAAACAGGAAGTTCCCCGGGCTGGTCTCCTCGGCGGGCACGCCGGCCGGAATGTCCAGGGGAATACCCCCCGCGCCGTCCAGCACCGCGCTCCGCTCCGGCGCGATCCACCGGTCGGGCTCGATCCGGACGGTCAGGTAGAGGATGCTGCGGCGGCTGTCGGGCGGGACGCGCGGGCCCCCGGGTCGGTCGCTCCCGAGGCCGTGCGGTGTCTCGTCGACCCACGCCCCGTCGGCGCCGTTGAGGGCCACCTGCAGGGGGTGCGTCTGGGCGCTGGTCGCGAAGGCCGGGCACATCTCTCGCGCAGCCTCATGGGTGAAGCGGCAGAGCGCGTTGGTGCCGTGGTTGGCTCCGACAAGGCTGACCCACGTGCGCACGACCTCGGGATGAAGCTTGGCGGCGTACCACCGGCTGCTCACCGCCCCCATGCTGTGCGACACGATGTCGAGCCGTTGGGGCATTTCGCCCCGGTATCCGCCACCCTGGGCGGCGGCGTTCGCCCTGACGAGGAGCGCTGCCGCCGCCGGCGCGATCACCGAGGTCGCCGCCGGGATGTTGGCCATGGTGTTCGGGACAATGTCCACGGCGTGCAGGTATTCGCTCGGGTACCCGATGCCGACCAGATACCTGATGAGAGGTCGCCAGTCGGCCGAGGACAGCCCGTGACCGTGGACGAAAAGCACCGGCGTCCGCGCATAGTCGGCGGTCTCCGAGCGAACTGCCGAGCATCCCGACGCGAGCCCGAGCAGCAGCGACATCGCCCACAGTCGCAAGGGCCGGCAGCGTTGCATCACATGGCACTCACGTGAAACGCATCGACGTTGCCCGTCGCCCCAGGCGCGCCGCGCCGGCGCAATGGTCGTGCCGGGTTGCCGACCACGATCGTGAACTCGGGCACCGGCTTGTTGACGACGGCACCCGCGCCGACGAGAGCGCCGCGACCCACGTCCTCCATCACCACGCAGTGGGCGCCGATCCAGCAGTCGTCGCCGATCGCGATGCGCTTCTTGCGGCCTCGCTGCAGGGCCATCGGGATGTCGGTCCGGTCGATGTTGTGTTGCCGCGACCCGCTCAACAGCACCGAGTGCTCGCCCACGAGCGCGTAGTTGCCGAAGTCGCAGTGATGGATGACGCAATACCGGTTGATGGTCACGTTGTCCCCGATGGAGACGTCGTGGTAGATGAAGACGGCACCGAGCTCGATGAGGACGTTCCGGCCACAGCGCGTGAGCGCGAAGCGATAGAACTCGGCGCGTACCACGACGCCGAAGACGTAGGGGATCAGGCTGAGAAGCTCGGAGACGGTGCGGAAGACGATGTCCGGGGGGAAGACCAGGTCCGCGGCCCGGCAGAGCATGGCGAGCGGCCACACGAAGGGCCAGGTCAAGGCCCCCACGACCGCGCGGGCGATGGTGAGCCACCGAGGTGGTCGAAACTGCAAGTAGTCGACGTCCGTGTATCGTCCGTGCTCGATTCGCGCCTCTCTTTGCATGGCTATCCCCTCAACTCATCGTGCCGCCGCGTCCCGGGAACGTCCGCGCGCGCTCGACATCGAGCGCGATGGGGGCGGCCAGGTCGAACCACACCTGGACCATCGGTTCACCGGCGCGCTCGTACGGCTCGAAGCGTCCACCCAGCTGGTGGTAGAAGAGAAGCGCCGGCTTGTTCGGGGCGTCGACGACCGCCCGCATCCGGTCGACGCCCACGCGCTGGAGATAGGCCACGACGTGCGCAATGAGCGCTTCCCCGATCCGGAGAGCGGTCCGGCGCACGAAGTGCGGGGTCCGGTACTCGGGCAGCACCCCGATCGCGAGGACCTCTCCCAGCGGCTCCTGGCCAAGGTGGAGCTCGGCGCGCCGCGAGAACATGAGCCACACGGCCCTGAGCAGGCGCGGGACCAGGCGGGGAGCGCGGAGGACGGACAGCGCGATCAGCCACGCCGCGTAGGCCCAGTGGCGCCGGATGGCCTGGCGGTGGAAGGTGATCGAGCGGTCCGTGTAGGCGACGAATCCGGCCGGCCGACCGTCCACCTCGAAGAGCGCGGCCCGCATGAGACCGTCGCGCAGGAGGACGGTGTAGCAGAACCGTCGCAGAAAGAGTTCGCCGAGACGCGCCATCGGGCCCCACTCGAGGAGTACCTGGTGCAGGCGGGTGATGGTGGCCACATCCTCCCGCCGGGTGGGGTCGATCTCACGAAGCCGGTGCCCGACGGGAGGCTCCGCTCGCCGGTCCCGCGCGCCGACGCTCTGGATCACGAGGCTCTCCTCATCTTCTTGAACCGCTCACCGTGCATCTTTTCGTCAACGATCAGCACCTTCTGGGGGATCTTGAATCCCGACAGCCTGTCCCGGCAAAAGATCCGCATCCGCCTCCTGAACTCGGGGAGCGTCTCCCCGGTGCTGAGGCTGACCTTGACCGCCACGATCTGTCCGGTGATGGGATTCGCTTCGGCACTAACGGTGACGTCCTTCACGCCCTCCATGCACAGGAGAACGCTCTCCACCTCCGCCGGGTAGACCTTTTCCCCGCCGACATTGATGATCTCGGATGGACGTCCGAGAATGCGGAGGTACTCCCCGTCCACTTCCACGGCGTCGCCCGTCGGGAACCAGCCATCGGGCGTGAACGGGCTCGGGGCGTTCAAATACCCCAGCATGGCCGACTGGGCCCGGATCTGGAGCATCCCATCGACGACACGCGTCTCGAATCCTTCCCCGCCCACCTTGACCCAGAGCGAGTCGGAGGATCTGGACTGCGAGCGCAGGATGCCGACTTCCGAGAGGCCGTAGGTCTGCAGCAAACGGATGCCAGGAAACAGCTGGCGGAACCGGGTCAGGGTGCTCTCCGGCATCACCTCGGTCCCGTACGTCACCAGCTCCAGGCTGGAGAGGTCGTGGTCCTTGTAGGCCTCGCTCGCCAGCAGGAGGTTGATGAACGTCGGGGAGGTAGGGAGCAGCTGGACCCGGTATTTCTCGATGGCTGCGCAGACCACCTCGGGCGAGCGGTCCTGGACCGTCACGATGCAGCCGGCGTTGGACAGGACGTACAGCAGCGTGTTCACGCCGCCGATGTGGTCGAAGAGCAGAAACGTCAGGGTGCGGAGCGCGTGCCGTGGGACCTTGAACTTCTCGAGAAGCGGGACGAAATCGTGGACCGCGGCCTTGCTCTTTCCGGTGGACCCGGACGAGAAGAGGACGAGCCCGGGATGCTGCGCGCTCCGCAACCTCGTGAACAGCTCGTGGCTCGGTCGGGCAGCCGTGTGCGCCGGGCGGGCCTGATCGTCGGCGCTCACGGAAACGATCGCCTCCACCTGGGCGATGGCCCGGAACTCCGGCTTCTTCATCTCGACCGAGGAGGTCAGCGGGACGACGATGCATCCCCGCTCGACCAGGGCGAGGAGGAGCGCGATCGCGTTGGGCGAGAAGTCGCCTTCCAGGCTGACGACCGTGCCCGGAGCGGCGTCGGCGAGGGACCGGCCCCAGCGATCGACGGCGTCCGCCAGCCAGCCGTACGAGACGACCTGCT
Source organism: Candidatus Rokuibacteriota bacterium (assembly GCA_016193045.1). Taxonomy (GTDB): domain Bacteria; phylum Methylomirabilota; class Methylomirabilia; order Rokubacteriales; family CSP1-6; genus CSP1-6. Next base: position 84,179 of record JACPSW010000059.1, read on the forward strand.
CGCGCCAGACGACCGCGTCCTTCGTGTGATTCGCGCGAAACCCGTCGAGCAAGAAGTCGATATGCATCAGCCACCGCGCCGGGCATGAACGAGTTCGCCCGGCGATCCCGCGACCGCGGCCCCGTCAACCCGATACAGTCGGACGTCGGGCGCAGCCAGGACCGCCACCAGCCATGGGGGGACGTCCCCGCGCTCGAGCTGCTGGAAGAACGGCCGGTTGCCATCCGAGGGATGGGTCGGGTCGAACAGGCCAGGGAAGAAGATGACGTAGGCCACCCCGTACGAGGCGACGAGCCGCCTGACCTGGTCGTCCGTCCACACCCGCCGGGTATACGCCGCTTGCGTGAGGCCCAGCACGGGCCGATCCAGCACGGCTCCCAGCATCTGGGCTTCGTTGCCGAGGAGCGGGCTGGCCGTCGTGACCCGTTGGCGCAGGAACAGGACCAGGGGCTCGCCAGCGAGAGGGCCCTCCAGGGCGTCCCGTATCGTGCGGTAGGGATTGGCCTGGGTGAGCGGGCGCCAGTGGTGGTGGAACACGTTGACCTGCCCTGCCAGGAGAGTGACCACGGCGGCCCCCACCCACAGCCGGGCCGCCCACGCATGCCGCGAGCGGCTCGGCGTGAAGCGGATCACCCTCACCCCATCCGCGAGGCAGAGGAGTCCGAACGGGATCAGGGCCAGGAGGTAACGCGGGCTGATGTGTCCGGAGGCGTAATTCCGGGCCCCCTGGACCATGAGAATGATGCTGACGGCCATGTACGCCAGCGAGAGGGAGACATGAGTCTCCGCAAGGGCGGCCCGCAGGGCGGACCTGTCGATCTTGAGGCGACCGATCCAGCACACCCCACCAACAAGACCGGCCGCCGCGACGATGACGAACGCGACCTCCGGCGCGCTCCCGCCCAGAAGTCCGGACTTCGTGAATCCGAAGATCCCTCCTAACGCCCACCCGACAGTCCGGTGTAACTCCATCAGCGGGTCCCCGGGGAGCATGGTGCCCGTCAGTTTTCCCGTCAGCACGAGATTGCGAAGGAACAGGGCCACCACGAACACGGACGCCGGGCCAGTGGCGAGAATCAGGGCGCGGGCGGACTGCCAGTCTCGCTGGCGGATGACCCGCACCAGGAAAAAGAGCCCCAGGCTGATGACATAGTAGACCCCCTGGTAGCGGACGGTGAAGGCCAGCCCGGCCACTGTCCCCGCCGCTGCCAGCCAGAGGTCGCGCCGCCCGGGATCCCGTTCCCCCTGCATGGCGCACCTCAGGCTGACCAGCGTCAGCAGAGTGAAGGGCATCTCGCTCATACAGCCGAGCACGTTGAACCAGGCGAACGGAGAACCGAGCCAGACCGCGCTGACTGCGAACGAGCGCAGGGGCGTATGGCCTGCGGTCCTGAGGATGTCGTAGATGACCAGCGCGACGGCCCCGAACGAGAGCAGCGAGACCAGGAAGGCGGCATAGGGCGGATCGAGACCCAGCCGGCTGCCCAGCGCGATGAGCAGCGGATAGCCCGGCGGGAAGACCGTCTGCGGGGCGGGCACCCCGCCCAGGCGGTATTGCTCTTCGTGCCAGACGATACTGGTGGCGAAGCCGTGGCCGCTAGCCAGGTTCTTGGCGGCGTTCACGAAAAACGCGCCGTCGATGCCGATGAACGAGCGATCGTAGAGCGCGGTGAGGCCGCCCAGCGACGCGCCGAGCAGGAGCGCCCACAGCGCGAGCGCCAGCCCGGCCGAGCCTGCGGCCGCTCTCCCGGCCGCGCGCCCTTCCCCGGCCTCACTCGCGATACCGTCCAGCCGGACGTCGGGCCACATCACACGCCCCCGAGAAACAGGCACTGCCCGGTGATAAAGCCGCTTGTTCTCAGCAGATAGAAGTCGATCACGTTGGCGACGTCGGCCGCGGTTCCCAGCCGGGGGATGGCCTGTCTCGACACCAGGCGGTCGATCTTTTCCTTGGGCACCGAGCGGATCAGGTCCGTCTCGATGGCCACCGGCCCCACGGCGTTCACGGTGATGCCGAAGGGGGCTAGTTCCCTGGCCAGGACTCCGGTCAGCGAGAGGACTGCTGCTTTGGAGGCGACGTAGATCGCCTCCCCCTCCAGCTTCAGCGGCACCGCCACCGTGGTGAGATTGACGATACGGCCATACGCGTTCGTCTTCATGAGCTTCGCCGCCTCGCGGCAGAAGAGAAATGTTCCAACGACGTTGGTGTTGAGGACGGCGTTCACCGTGGAGAGAGGGGTGAGCAGCGAGTGGTTCATCGAGCCGATGCCCGCGTTGTTGATGAGGTGGTCCAGCCGTCCGTATTTCTTCCGCACATCCGTGAAGATCCGCCTCGCCGCCTGTTCGTCGGAGACGTCCGCGACGTAGTGCTGGTAGCCGTCGAGACTCCAATCGACGTCGCCCCGACTGCATCCGACCACGCGGTGGCCGCAGCGGACGTAGTGTTCGGCGAGATACCTGCCGATTCCCTTTCGCGTGCCGGTGATCAGGGTGATGGGGGTGTCCATCTCAGGCGGCGGCCCGGATGAGGCTGCCCGCGTAATCGGCCAGTGCGCCGACGGTGCGGTAGGGGCTCGCTCGCTGCGACAAGGCTCGCTCGTCGGCGAGACTGACGCTGACGCCCAACTCGTCTTCGATCGCCTGTTCCACGGCGACGACCAGCGTGACCAGCCCCAGCGAATCCAGCAAGCCGTCGCGGCCGAAGAGGGGCGTGTCGCCATCGAGGGCCGTGGGAAGCGGCACGCCGTTGTGCTCACCGAGCTCCTGAACAGCGTTGAGGATCAGGGATACGAGTTCTGGTTTCATCAGGTGACCTCGTCAGGTGGAGGTGGCGCCGGGGAAGGCCCGCGACGTCGCGGCGGCCACGGGGAAGCGGGGTTCACGCACCGGGAGCTGCGACGCGCGGGCGGCGGCTTCGGCGTGCTGCTCGAGGGTGAGCACCGCGAATCGGGCGGTCAGGAGATCGACCGCCTCGCCAACCAGCTCGAGCTTCCTTCCAAGGGGGAGGTTCATGGCTGGGAAGAAGGCAAGATCGCGTGTATCGTCGCAGCCGAGAAAATCCAGCGGATGCAGAAGCAGCGACGGGTGGGTCGCAGTCCACCGGCAGAGGCTGAGAGCGGCGCGGAAGTAGAGCAGAGCCAGGGCCGGCGCCAGCGCGCTCAGGTAGAGGAGGTAGCTGACGTGGATCGGGACCCTGAATACGGGCATGGTCGTCACCGGGATCTCGATGATCTCGCCGGCGTCCGTCCGCAATCGGTACGGCCGGATCGGCCGCAACCCGTCCCGAAAGCTGCCGAAGAGCGCCCGGCGTTGCCGGATCTCCTCCCGGCTCATCCCGCTCGTCCTCAAGTAATAGGCCCGGGCCAGCGGCCCCAGAAAGGTGGGCAGGGTCGAGGCGTCATAGAGGTAGCCTCGCCGCACAAGCACCTGCACCACCGTCCGAGAGAGACTGAATCCCGGGCCGCGGAAGCCGCAGGGGATCCGTCCGGTGGCACGCTCGATGTGCTCTTCCGCCCGCTCGAGCTCGACCCCGATCTGCTGCTCGGAATACAGGTGCAGCCAGGGCTCGTGGTGGAAAGAGTGGTTGCCGATCTCGTGCCCAGCCGCCGCGATCGCGGACAGCAGCGGCCGATTCTCTGCCACCGCTGCATCCTGGCCGACGATGAACACGGTGATGGCGAGGTTTCGTGCGCCGAGAAAGTCGAGGACCCGAGGCACGACGAGGTCCAGGTAGGACGGAAACCGCTCCCACCCTGGCTCCCCGCGGGTCTTCATGTACGACCACTTGTTGTCAAGGTCGAGTGACAAGCTCGCGATGGGCTTCCTGGTCGTCATGGTCGTCCTTGTCATCAAAAGGTCGGCGCGATCGGCACGGGAGCTCCGTTTTTCTCGAGCGATCGCTGAGCCGCCTCCAAGACCTTGACCACCCGCAATCCGTCTCGTCCGTCGCTGAGCGGTCGCCTCCGCTCACGGACGCAGTCGAGAAAGTGCTGGCATTCCAGCCGGAGTGGTTCGTCGACCTTGACATGGGGAATGATGATGTCGCCAAAACGGATCGTGATATACTCCGCGAACGTATTGTAGTCGGTCGTGTGCTCGGCGCTCTTGTCATAGATCCTGAGTTTTTCGGTGCCCTCTAGATCGTCGAACACGACCATCTTCTTGCTGCCCACGATGGTCAGCTTGCGAATCTTATGCGGGTCCAACCAGCTGATATGGATGTGCGCCATCGATCGTTGATTGAAATTGAGGGTCACGAAGACGACATCTTCGATCCCCGGCTGAAGATAGGATTGTCCGCGCGCCGTCACATCCGTTGGATCGAGGCCGAGCAAGTGGAGGATGACGGATATGTCGTGGGGGGCGAAGCTCCACAGCGCGTTCTCGTCCCCACGCACCGTGCCGAGATTCACCCGCTGGTTATACACGTAATAGATGTCGCCGAGCTCGTTCGAATCGACCATCTGCTTGATGCGGCCTACGACCGGGTGATACAGGAGCAGGTGACCGACCATGAGGATCCGACGTTCGTCCTCGGCGATCTTGATCAGTTCCTGCGCCTGAATGGCGAAGAGCACGAAAGGCTTCTCAACGTAGACATCCTTGCCGGCCCTCAAAGCGGCCTTGCAAAGGGCGTAGTGCGTGGACGCGGGGGTGGCGATCACGATGGCGTCGAGGTCCGGGTCCTTCAAGAGGTCCTCGAAACGACTGGTGGTGCGGGTTCCCGGCACGAGCCCCCGCATCTGGTCGAGCTTTCGCTGATCGAGATCGCAGATGAACTTGAGCGAACAGTCGGGGATCTGAAAGTAATTGCGGGCCAGATTCTTCCCCCAACCTCCGACTCCGGCCACGGCGACCTGGACCATCGGCTTCTCCCTCGGGCCGTCCTCAGAGGAGAGCATGTGAGGCCCGTTCACGCGGGGCGATGAAGGCCAAGACCGCATCGCGGATCCGGTCGGCCGCGTGGCCGTCGCCGAACGCGGCAGCCGCGGCAGCCGAGAAATCAGCCTGTCCTGCTGGAGCGCGGGCTTCCCATGCCGATACGGCCGCACGGATCGCCTCGGGTTCGATTCCGGCGAGAATGTTGCCACCCCCCTGGAGCGTTTCGACCCATTCGGTCTCTTCCCGCAGCGTGATACAGGGGCAGCCCAAGAAGAACGCCTCCTTCTGAAGACCTCCGGAGTCCGTGAGGAGCATCCTGGCATGGCCGACGAGGGAGAGGGTGTCGAGGTATCCAGCGGGCGGAATGAGTTGCAGGCGCGGATGCGGTGACCACGCGGGGAACCGGGACTGGAGCACCTTCGCGGTGCGCGGATGGAGGGGAAAGACGAGCCGGGCCGCCGTTGCCGCGATTTCGTTGAGCGCTGACAGCACCTTCCGGAGTCGCTTCTCGTCGTCGGTGTTTTCCGCCCGATGGATCGTCACCACCCCGTAGCGGCGAGGCTCCAGGGCCAGTCGATCGAGAATGCTCGACCGCTGCGCGGCCAGCCTACGGTTGAACAGTACGGCGTCGTACATGATGTCGCCAGTCAGGACCGCACGCTCGGCGAGCCCCTCCTTTTCCAGATTCGCAATCGCGGTTGGAGTGGGCGCCAGCAGGAGGTCCGACACGTGGTCCGCGACGACCCGGTTGATTTCCTCCGGCATCCGCCGGTTGAAGCTACGGAGGCCGGCTTCGACGTGAGCGACCGGGATGTGGAGTTTCGCCGCCGACAGCGTGGCGGCGAGGGTGGAGTTGGTGTCGCCGTACGTCACCACGATGTCGGGGCGACCGTTCAGGAGCGCCCCTTCGATTCTGGCGAGCATCTGGTCGGTTTGGCTCCCGTGGCTCCCCGAGCCCACACCGAGATTGAACGTGGCGGGTGGAATCGCGAGCTCGTCGAAGAACACGTCGGACATGCCCGCATCGTAGTGCTGACCGGTGTGGACGATGATGTGGTCAATGGGCGGACCGCCACGGCGTGTGAAATGCTCGAAGGAGCGCAAGAGGGGCGCGATCTTGATGAACTGGGGTCGTGCCCCGACAATGCTGACCAGCTTAATGGCCGTCGTCATAGAACTCCACGACCGTGCTCACGACGTGGCGCTGCTGGTCTGCAGTCAATTCGGGATAGATTGGAATCGCGAGGGTCTCCCTGGCGGCGCGAAGGGCCTCGGGGCAGTGCGCGGATCCATAACCGAAATGGGCGAAACACCTCTGGAGGTGAAGCGGCACAGGGTAGTAGATCTCCGAACCCACTTCCGCCCGTGTGAGGTGGTCTTTGAGGTCGTCCCGCCGCTCCGCCCGGACGACGTACTGGTTGAAAATGTGGCGACAGCCTTCCATCGCGCGAGGAGTTGAGATGTGATCGCCGACGCCCGCCTTCTGGAAAGCAGTGTGGTAATAGCGCGCGTTCTCCTGGCGACGCCTCGTCCACCCGTCTAGATATTTGAGCTTGACGAGCAGGACGGCGGCCTGCAGCTCATCGAGCCGGAAGTTGCCGCCGACGACGAGATGGTGGTACCTGGGCCTGCTGCCGTGGACTCGTAAGATTTTCAGGCGCTCCGCCAGGGTGGGATCGTTGGTCACGCACATTCCCGCGTCACCGAACGCGCCCAGGTTCTTGCTAGGAAAGAAGGAGAAGCAGCCGATGTCGCCGATACTGCCGGCCCGACGGCGGCCCGGATATTCCGCGCCGATGGCCTGGGCCGCGTCCTCAACCACCCTGAGGCCATGCCGTCGTGCCAGCTCCATCAACGCATCCATGGCGGCCATCTGTCCGAAAAGATGGACGGGCATCAGGACCTTGACGACGCCCCCGGTATTCCGGTCGATCAGACGGCCGGCCCGCATCTCGCACTGCGTCCCGATGAGATCCTCGACGCCAGCCGGCGAGAGGTTGTACGTCTTCGGATCGATGTCGACGAAGAGCGGACGGGCGCCGAGGCGCGCGATCGTGCCCGCGGTGGCGAAGAAGCTGAACGCGGTCGTGATGACCCCGTCGCCGGGTCCGACCTCAAGCGCCATGAGCGCCGCCAGGAGGGCATCGGTCCCCGATGAGACGCCGACGCCGTACCTGCACCCAGAGTACTCCGCGATACGTTCCTCGAGTTCAGTCACGCGTGGGCCGAGAATGAACTGCTGTCGCGCGCATACTTCGCGGAGAGCCTCCATGATCTCGGGCTCGATCGCACCATACTGAGCCTGAAGGTCGAGGAGGGGCACCGCCAACCGGCGTATCGGTTCTCTCGTCAGGAGCTTCACCCGTTCTCTCACGTTGGGACGACTTCGGAGACAGTGAGGCCCTTCTTCCGATAGCTGCGACGGCAGGCGGCGCAACTCGTCGTCTCGTCCCCATCGTTCGCGATCCCCAGTCCGAGCTTGACACCGCAGGAGCACATCCACCCCCGCAACCGGGCCGGGTTGCCGTAGACCATCGCGTAGTCCGGAACATCCCGCGTGACGACCGCCCCGGCACCGACGAAGGAATAGCGCCCCAGCGTGGCGCCGCAGATCAGCGTCGCATTGGCGCCGATCGTGGCGCCCCGCCGGACGAGCGTGGGCTGGTATTCGTTCTTCCGAGGCACGTGGCTGCGCGGGTTTTCCACGTTGGTGAACACCGACGACGGCCCGCAGAACACGTCGTCCTCGAGGATGACTCTCTCGTACACCGAGACATTGTTCTGGATCTTGACGTTGTTACCGATGACGCAGCCCGACCCCACGAACACGTTCTGACCGAGGCTGCAGTGTTCGCCGATGACTGCGCCCGTCATGATGTGGCAGAAATGCCAGATCTTCGTGCCCTTCCCGACCGAACAGGGCTCATCGATGAGCGCCGAGTCGTGGGCAAAATAGCCGCTGCCTTCCTTCATTGGATGACGACCTTCGATCCGCGAAGTCGCTCCTGGCACGCCGCCGGCGACCCAGCCGAGACCTCACGGTCTTCGAGTCGATTACCGTAATCCCTGAGGAATTCGTCGACCGCCCGCGCGACTTCGTTGTTGTTGAGGGTGGCGTTGACGAACTGGGCCGTGTTGAGCACAAAGAAGTCTTCATGCCGGGTGGTGACTCGAGGGATGAGGCTGGAGTAATTCAGGACCTGAAGGGGCTGCACCTTGAAGGCGCGGTTGATGTGGAGGCCCTGGATGTCGTCGGCGGTGAGGCCGGGGAACATCAGCCGCAGTCCATCAGAGAATACCCGGCGGAGCTGGTCATCGGTCCGGCGCAAGAAGGGATCACCGGACAGCACGTACTTGGGCAGGTACGTGAGGTGATAGCCCCCAAGCTCTTGCGGCGAGACGAGGTTGCTCATGCCGATGACACCGGTGAACGGGATCCGGCCGTCCGCAATGTTGACGACGTAATACGGGACGAGCGGCTTCCGGGTGACGAGGACCGCGCAGACGACGCCCAGATACTCGACGCCGCCCTCCCCGTTGGCGACTCTGACGAGTTCGCCTCCGGCGACCTCCTGGAGGACGTTGACGGGGCTCGTGAAGATGACCTTGTCGAAGGCCTCGCGTTCCTGATCGTGGGAGACCCACAGACCCCCCTTGGGACGAGGATCGATATGCTTCACAGCGACCCCCATTCGGATGTCGCCTCCGGCGGACCGGATAAGCTTCTCGAGCCGCTCGAACACCGCCTTGTAGCCGCCGGAGATATGACCGAGATGCTCGCGTTTGGCGGCGGCGTCGCGCGCGGAGAAGAGACGCTTGATGTAGGACCAGATAAAGACGGCCGAGACCCGGCGATAGCTGTCTCCCAACTTCGCCAACAGCAGAGGCTTCCAGAGCTTCTCGTAGGTGGCTCTGCCACAAGTGTGGATGAGCCACTCTTCGACAGGAATCCTCTCAAGGCGCTGCCAGTCACGAATGCGTGCGCAGTATAAGATGGTCAAGGCCAGGCGGATTTTGCCCCAGAGACCGACAAGGGGGAACCGCAGGAATTCCAGGTTGGAGCTGATGGAGTAGAACCGCCGGTCCACGTAGAACCCCGTCAAGGTTCTTGTCCAGCGCAGTTGATCCCCGAGACCGACCTCATTGAGAAAACGGATCAGATGAGTGTCGGAGGGCAGGATGCAATGGTAGAAGCGATCCCAGAAGAACGGGCCGTAGTCGTGGTACGTGGCCAGGCCGCCGACCTGGTTATCACGTTCAAACACGGTGACGGCATGCCCCCGGCGGGCGAGACGATATGCGAGCGCCATCCCCATGAAGCCGCCGCCGATGATTCCGATTTTCACGAGTTCGACGCTTCCCCGTTCGGGGACGTGGTGTGGCGGCGCGTGACCGTGCGCTGCCATTCGATGGTCCGGGCCAGACCCTCCTCCAGCCCCACCGTCGCTTTCACCCCCAGAATCCGCTCGCAGCGGGAGACGTCGGGGACGCGGCGTCGGACGTCCTCGTAGCTTCTTCCCGTGAACGACTCGTACGGCACGAACCGGAGTTTGAGGTCCGCGGGAGTGTTGCACAGGCGCTTGACGATTCTGGCCAGGTCGAGAATGGTGATCTCATGGGAACTGCCGATGTTGAAGATTTCGCCGTTCGCCTCGGCCGTCACCATCGACGCGTATATGCCCTCAACGGTGTCGCTCACATACGTGAAGCTTCTCGTCTGGAGCCCGTCGCCATGAATCGGGATCTCGCGACCATTCAGCACGGCTTCGATGAAGACGGCCTGCGGGCCGCCCCACCAGCTGAGGTGCTGGCGGGGTCCATAGGAGCCGAAAAACCGGAGGACGGTGATCGGCAGACCGAAGCTCTCCTGGTAGGCGAAGGCGAGGTGCTCGTCGAACAACTTGGACACTGCATAACTCCATCGGGCGACTTTGGAGGAGCCGATCACGCACTCATCATCCTCCGCGAAGGGGACCCTCCCGTTGCGCCCGTACACGTCGGAGGTGGAGGCCAGCACCAACTTGGCGCGATTCTGCCTGGCGAATTCGAGAACATTCTCGGTACCCCTGGAGTTGATCCTCAACGTCTTCAGGGCATCCCCGTAGCGGGGAATCTTGAACGCGGCCAGGTGGACCACGCAGTCGAACTCCTTCGGCAGATCACCAAAGACCGATGCCTCCGTGACGTCCCTCTCAAGGAAGCGAAACGCAGCGCTATTCAAGTGCGCGGCGATATTCTCGAGCTTGCCCATCGAGAGATTGTCAATGCCAACCACTACATGACCAGCCGCCAGCAACTTGTCGAGCAGGTGAGATCCCAGAAACCCTGCGGCGCCCGTGAGCAGGATCCTGTCGGGCGGATTCCTCATGGTCTGGCGCTCCCGTCGTCCCGGGTCGTTCGGTAGATGGTGCTGCCGAGGTGGAAGATCTCCTCGAAGTAGCGCTTGCTCTGCAGCGCCAGGATGCCCAGGCTGATGAACTGGATCGCGAGCGTCAGACTCATGAGGCCGACGAAGAAGGTGTGGGGCGCCTGATGATAGGCGGTGGCCACCGCCGCCGAAGCCCGGGAAAAGAACCACGTGTACTGGGGAAACTTCTGATACTCAGCAAGGAAGTGGACGAGCATCCAGGCATTGACGTAGAGGGAAAAGAGGAGCAGCACGAAGCCGGGGATGATGAAGAACATGAACGGCTTGAAGAGGAAACCGGATAACAGGGTGGACATGGTGTGCCGGAGGACCTTCATGCTCGACTTGCGCCTCGGGCCGGCGGCGTTCTGGAGGCGCCAGTCCAGGTCGGCGGGAATCTCCTCGATCCGGGCGCGCAGCAGCATGGCCTTGTAGATCACCTCGGGGTTGATGTCCATACCCATGGACCGCAGGTTGAGCGCCCGTACGAATTTCGCGTCGTACACTCGGACCATGCTGGTCAGCGTCGACAGGCCGCCCTTGGCGGTGGCTGACAGAAAGCGATTGGCGCAGACACTCAACGTCCGTCGCAGCCAGGGGACGTTCGAGATGTAACCGCCCTTCATGTAGGGGGATGCCACCACGACCTTGGCCCTCGTCTCCCTGATCCTGGTCAGCAGCCGGCGGATGTGATCGGCCGAGTAGCTCAGGTCCACGTCCATCGTGACGATGTACTCGCCCCGGCAGTGGTTGAAGGCGAACTTGAGCGCCTGGCCGAGGCCGAAGTTGATCGCGTGGTGGAGGACGCGGATGTTGTCCCGCGTCCTGGCGAAGGCCTCCACCAGGCTGCCGGTATCGTCGCTGCTGCCGTCGTTGATGACGACGACCTCCCAGTTGTACTCGTCCTCGAGGGACTCCATGTACCGGCAGAGCACCGCCAGGTTGGCCTCGACGATGGCCGCCTCGTTGTAGGCCGGCACGACCACCGAGACGAGGGGCTTGGGCGCCGGCCGCTCTGCCGCGCCGTTGCCCCGTCCAACAAACGTGGATGCAGCTTCCGTCTGCGCGGACAGACCCATCACGCTCACCTCCCCAACATTCGATCCCATGTCCTCTTCTCCCCAGGGAAAGGGCATCCCCTCTGCACCAGCTCCGTCACGCCGTTCGTCGATGGGCAGGATCTTCGGCTTCTACCCGCGCATCACCGACGCGAACATCTCGACGATCCCGTGGCTCGCGCGAGGCGGCCGGGCCGCCCGGGCGGCCGGCGCGAGCGACGGCGAGAAGCAGCCCCGGACTCGGGACCTCGCCCGTACGCGGCGTCGTGTTCCAGAGGGGGCGCGCCAGGCCCAGGGCGCCGCGCGCGAACCCAAGCAGGAGCCCAGTGTTCAACGCGAGAAAGTACCGTACCGCGGAGGCCACCAACGCGAGAACCCGGACGAACCCGGCCCCCAGCCCGAGCCCGTAGAAGGCGAGCTGGCCGATGAAGAGCCACCGGAAAAAGGGCGTGCCGAGAAGCCAGAGATTCGCCCCGAAGGCAATGAGCAGAAGCCAAGGCCCGAACCATCGAAGAACCTTGTGTGAGAAGTAGGTAAGCGCCACCATTCCCTTCCACGGAAGCAGGAGCTGCCACGTCCAGAGCAGGGCCTGAAGATCACCCGCTCCGATCCGCGCCCGTCGGCGAAACTCGTCCCGGACCTGCTGAGGCGAGGTCTCCCAGGCTCGGGCTTCCGGTACGAAAAACACACCACCGCCCGAGCGCACCCGCATCAGCATCGGAATCAGGAAGTCGTCGACGATCGCTCGGGTGGGAAGCGGCTGATATCGCTTGCGACGAAACGCGTAGATGGCGCCGTTCGCCCCCAAAACGCAGCCGAAATGCGACTCGAGGGTTTTCATCCACGTTTCGTACCGCCAGTAGGGGCCGTCGAGGTTCCCAGCCGCCACTGACGACCGCAGCTCCAGTCGTCCCACGACCGCACACGCCGACGGATAGCGCCAGAGCGCGTCGACCAGCTTCCGGACGGCGTCGGGAAGAAAGAAGGTGTTGGCGTCGGTGCAGACGATGATCTCACCCCGCGCCTGGGCGACGAGGTCGTTCAAGACGCTCGCCTTCCCTCTTCTCGGCTCGAAGGCAATGAGGCGAACGCCCGGGGCGGCGCACCCGGCGATCACCTCGCACGTTCGATCCGTGGAGCCGTCGGACCCGACGAGGATCTCGAGATGTTCCACGGGGTAGTCAAGCTCGAGGAAGTTTCTCACGCGGTCGCCGATGACGTGCTCCTCGTTGTACGCCGAGAGCACGATGCTGACGTCTGGCCACGCCGGCCTCGGACCGCCGGGGCCGCCACCGGCGGAGGGGATGAGCCGGCTCAGCACCCAGAGGCATCCCGGGTAGATCCCATAGGCGTAGACCAACAACCCCACCGAGGCGACCAGGAGCCATCCGGCGAGAATCTCACCGTCCGCCATCACGCGCTCCGCTTGGTCAGCAGGGACCAGGCGGTCTGGACCAGGACAGCGCCAACGCCGCAGAGCGGGAGGTCCTCCACCTTCGCCTCACCGCGTTGCGAGAGAAACTGTTTCACGAGAGCTCCATGGCCCAGCGGAGCAGCGGCTCGATCGCGGGCGAGACACCGCCTCGGACAGGCATCAGGACGAAGCGGATTTCGATCGGGACCACGCCCCGCCTCTCGTAGGTGACGACCGGGGCCCTCTCGATCACCCCGTACCGAGGGGAGAGCCAGCCGTCGCTCACCGCCACGGACAGCTCCGGATCCTGGTTCCAGACCACCATCAACCGCCGGTCGCGGTCTCCGACGTGGATCACCCACGGATCCATCGAGGCGACGGCGACCTCCAGAGGGGCCAGGTGCAGGAACCCCCGGACGGTGTGCGTCCCCTTGCCCGTGAGGAGGTCACGAACAGTCCAGACACCCAGCCGTTTGTCGAACCAGATCTGGCGGCGGTGGACGACGGGCTCGGGCAGACGGGTATAACCGTTGTGCTCCCCGTCGAAGCGGTCGAGGTCGTCGTGGACCTCCCAGCCGCGCAGGGTGAAGAGCACGGTTTCGTCCCGCTCGACCGGGAAGAGGTTCGGGTCGTCGAGGAGCCGCGTCTGCTCGTATCCGTCGACCATGACCGTGTTGTGCGACGCCGTGCTCCGGAACCGGTTCCTCCACTCGGGGGAGACGGTGTAGGCGTACGTCCCGGGATCCTGCACGTACGCCGTCCCAGCGGCCCAGCACTCGAACGAGAGGAGGTCATGGTGCAGGTGGCCAGCCGGCCCCGTGCTCGGGCCACTCACCACCAGGTGGCGCCCCTCGCCCCGCATCACGAAGAACCCACCGTGGGGAAAGGCCCGGGAGGGCACGGTCTCGGGCTTCTCCGGAATGGCGTCATAGGTTCGGAGCCCGGTCAGCCCGAGCCACCAGAGGTTCGCCGCCCCGAGGGCCCCGCTTGCCGCCTTGAAATCAGATCGGCCGAAGAGCGCGGCGCCGGCGGCCAGCAAGGCCCGGTGACTCCGCGGGTCTCGGCTGCCCAGGTCAATCAGACTGCCGTCATCGCAGTCCCCGATGGCGGGGAAGGTCCCGTCCGGGCGGGTATAGGCGAGGGTGAACTCCAGCATGCGCTCGACGCGCTCGAGAGCCGCCGGCGGCGGCTCCAGGCCGTTTCGCCGGCAGAGGCTCAGGGCCACGAGCAAGCAATGGAGGACGTCACCGTGATATCCGATGGCATGCTCGTAATCGACCCCGTCGGCCGTTACCTGGCGGGTGACCTCGCCCCACACGATGCGCCAGCCTCGCCCGAGCCACCGGCGGGAGTCCCGGACCTCGCGCAGTACCACCCCCAGCGCGAGGAGCCCGAGCCCGTCGGTTATAAAGTGGTTCCCGGGAAGCGGGCAGATCTCCAGGTTCTGGAGGATGAACCGGGCGTGATCAGCCAGGGCGGCCAGGAAACGCCGCTGGCGCCCCTCGTCGAAGACCGGCGCCTCCAGAAACAGGAAGAACGCCCACAGCCAGTTGACGGCGCGAACGGCGGCCTCCATGGCGCATGTCCAGTTCACGCCGAATCCGGCAGGGTTGGCAGCCATCCAGCTCTCCCACTGGGCCACGAACTCGGCAGCGTACCGTTCGCTCCCCGTGAGCCAGTAGGCCTGGCCGAGAGTCACCCACTGATGGCAGCGGGAGAGCTCCCAGACCACCCTGACGTCAGAGGGGCGGCCGGGGTCCAGGTAGTCGATCGCCGTGTGATGGCGAAGCTCCCACCGCAAGCCTGAGATCGGGTCCCGGTGCCAGTCGATCGGGTGGGCCAGCTCGACGGGTCCTCGACCCAGCAGCGGAACCCGATGGCCGCACACCTCGTCCGCGGCGCGTACCGTGGCCGCCACCGCCTCGGGCTCGTGGGCCTGCAGCGCCTCGACCAGGGCCCACCGGTCCGCCGGATGCACGAAGAAGCGGGAGGCGGCGCTCGCCCGGAGGTCTCGATGCACCTCCACAGTGACGCCGTTCGTCCGCCACGCCGACGCGCTATCGGTCATCAGCCGATGGGTCAACGCCCGGCCCCGCTGCGTGAGCTTCTGGGCTAGGATCGGAAGCGGCATCTTCAGCGCCCTCGCCACGTTCGTGCCACGCGTCCTCATCGGCTGGCTAGCCTCTCGCGAAGCCGGCGGCGGCCACTCCGCTCTCGCTCCGGAGTGGGCCGATCCCGACGCGCTCGTAGACGTCGAGCAGCCGATCCTGGGCGCCCGCGTCTTCGCATCGCGAGCGCCAGTCGCCGGTGAGCCGCAGGTGCAAGGCCCGGGCGACCTTCTCGGCGAGATCTTGTACGTCCCCTCGGCGACAGAGGAGGACGCCGGCCGGCCGGAAGTCCGTATCGGTGGCGACGACGGGGACGCCCAGCGCCAAGGCCTCCCGCACCGAGGAGGCGTCGCCATCGATGTAGCTCGGCCGGACATAGACGTCGGCTCGTGCCAGGAGGGCCAGGCATCGCTCGTGGGCGACCTCTCCTAGGCAGAGGACGCGATCCTCGAGCCCGCGCTCGGCTATGAGGCGGCGCAGCGCGGCGTCGCCCCCGGAGCCGATCACGATGCATCCCAAGCGGGGGAAGTGCGCGCTGAGACGGGCGACCGCGTCCACCACGATCGGAAGGCCGTACCACTCCGGCTCACGTCCGCCTATCGTGGCCACCAGCGGCGTGAAGGCGCTCAGCATGCGCTGGTCCGCCTCCGTCAGCGGGGCAGTCGCGCGGATCCCCAGGTAAGCGGGGATGACGGACAGCCGGTCCGTCTGGACGCCGAGGCCCGCGACCGCCTCGCGGATCTTGGCGTTGACGCAGATGACGTGGGCGAACGACGCGATGCCGAGGCGCACCAGGGAGCGGCTGGCGGGGTTGAGACTCAGCAGGTACCCCGGGGCCAGGCCAGAGTGAAGCGTGAGCAGGCCCGTCGCCCCACGCATCCGGAGGACCATGGCCGCCACCACGACCATCAAGCAGCTCTTCCGGTTGTCGCAGTTGGTGTGGAGGTGGAGTAGCGCCCCGGGCACGAGGCTTTCGCATAGCGCGGTGAGGAAGTCGACACGCCGGGCGATGGCACGGTACTCCGCGCTCGGCGGCGCGCCCCGACGGAGGTTGAGGATCTTGACGGGCACGCCGTGCGTCCGGAGCCGCTGGGCCAGCTCGCTGATGTGCAGACCTTCCCCGCCCATGGGCGGGGGGTAGTAACCAGCCAACACCACGGGCCTCAGGCCGACGCCTACGGTCGCCCGCATCGGTGCCGCCTCATGCCGCGAGGACCTGGTCGTACAGAGCAGCGTACCTGTCCACCATGAGCTCGAGGCGCGCGTGGGCGTTCACGTAATCCTCTCCGGCCTTGGCCAGCCTTCGACCTAGCCCGCCGTCCCGGCGCAGCTGGAGCAGCGCCCGGGCCAGGGCGGCTGAATCGCCGGGAGGCACCAACAGTCCGGTTTCCCCGTCGGCGATGACCTCCCGGATGCCCAGCACGCGAGTCGCCACGACGGGCTTTCCCGCCGACATAGCCTCGAAGACTGTGAGGGGCATGCCCTCGTAGTGGGAGGGTAGGCAGTAGACGTCGAACACCGAATACAGTTCGGGGACGTCGAGGCGAGCGCCGAGGAAGCGCACCCGGTCCCGCACGGTCAGCGCCCCAGCGAGCGCCTCGAGCTGCTCGCGCCGCTCCCCCTCGCCCACCAGGACCAGCCAGGCATCCGGAACGACCAGTCGGAGTTGGGCAAAGGCCCGGAGGAGCCCCTCGTGGTTCTTCTGAGGCCGAAGATTGCCTACGAGGCCGATCACCCACGCGTCGGACGGAAGGCCGAGTTCACGTCGTTTCGCCGCGCTGTCGTGAGGTTGGCCGAAGCGCCGGACGTCCACGCAGTTATAGATCACTTTGACACGATCGGGGGACACGCCGGCTTCGTCGAGCAAATAGGCGCCCACGGCGTCGGAGGCGCCGGTCACGAGATCGGGACGCGACAGGAGCCAGCGGCCGACCCACACCAGCCATCGGGGATACCCGCCGTCGACGTCGGGACGGATCTGCTCGGTGTGCACCCAGCGCCACCGCCGTGCCCTCCGACCGGCAAGGAACGCGTGCAGGAGTGGAGTCAGGTGGTGCGTGTGGAGGATGTCGATCTCATCGCGCTCCATCAGGGCCTCGAGCCGGGCCACCCGGGCCCGCAGTGCGTGAAGCTTCCCCATGGCGCGCGGCCGACGTCCGTTGACCGGATCGCCGATCGTGTGCACGGGACATCCTCGCGCCGCCAGAGCTTCCCCGACCAGCCCCCCGGTCTGGCTACACGCGAACACCCGAAACCGGTCCGGGTCCAAGTGGGCGGCCAGGTCGGCGACCAGACGCTCCGTCCCTCCGGTCGCGAACGCGGGAAGGAAAAACAGGACGTTCGTCCGTGAAACCATTCTCCAGACTCACCGCGTCGGGGAGACCAACACCGCCAGCCGAGCGCCGATCACCCGGATGGCCGCCGCGAGGCCGGCCAGGTAAAAGAGCAGGAAGCCGTAGGAAATGGGCAGGAAGGAGGCGCCGACCAGAAAGCTGTAGATCGCCAGTTCCAGGCCGCTGGCTATGGCGATGACCTCGCGCGCCTCCGGGACCGGCCTGAGCCGCCTCTGCGTCTGTCGGAGCCCTCGCAGGCTCTGAACGAACAGCAGGACGTAGACGAGCAGTCCCGGAAGGCCGAGGTCGGCCCCCACCCGCAGAAATACGCTGTGGGTCACGTGTTCCCCCTTGAACCCCTTCTCGACGTACACAAGGCCCTCCATCCCCAGGCCTGCGCCGATCAACGGATTCTCCAGCATGGACCTGAAGGCGACCTGCATCTGTTGCGAGCGGCTCTGGATGGAGCCGGCGCGGTCGCGGTCCCAATCGAAGAGGCTGTACAGCCGGTCGGCGTAGCCGTCCGGAGCCAGGAAGATGCCCACGACGACAAGCGCCGATGCCCACAGCAGCGCCACGGGCCCCCGTGCCCGGACCCATCTTGCCAGCAGCACCGCAACAATCAGCGTCAAGCCGAGGAACCCACCGCGGGAAAAGCTGACGATGACCCCTGCCACCGCCAGACCCATCCCCGCCAGGAGCAGCACCTTCACGAGGCGCCGCCGCGCCACGAAATAGAGCCCGATCGTGAGCGCGAGGATCACGTTGAGGGTGAGGGCGAGATCGACGGCGTTGTCGGCCAACTGGTTGGCGTAGCCCCAGATGCGGCCAGGCTCACGGGACATCGTGTGCTCGGTGGCGAAGTTGCGCAGCGCCGTCGCCGAGATGATGAAGCCGTAGAGGACGATGGACGCGACGAGCAGCTTGAGGCGTCGCATCGTCTCCAGTAGATTGGCGATCAGAAAGAAGACGATGACGCTCTTCACGAAAGTGCTGAGGAAGAACTCGAGGCTGCCGCCGGGCGAGAGCGAGAACGGGATCGACACCACGGCCGCGAGCGCGAACCACAAGACCAGGCGAACCTCGGGCGTGACGACCGTCACGGGCCGCCGGTTCATGAGACGGCTCAGGACATAGGCGACCGCGGCCAGGCCTGCCGACGTCGCCGCGAGACGGAGCGGCTCCAGGCTCGGGAAGATGTTTTGTGGCGCGATGAACAGGACGAACGTGAAGAACATGAGGCACCAGAACGGGACGACGTTCTCCCGGGGTGGGGCCGCCGACGTCCGGGACGCGCCGGAGCGGGCCCGCGCCTCGCTCACGATCCCGGCGGCCGTCACCGCGTCACCTCGCCGAGCACGGCCATGAGGTCGCTCACCGCGGTCACCCCTCTAGAGCTTCCCGGGCGGGGAGACCACCCAGCGCGCGGAGCCTTCGGCCCAGGGCCTGGATGGCTTTCTTTTCGCCGCTGCTGAGCACCGCAAACCGCCACAGCATCACGACGTAGATCGCCCCGAAGGCCACACCGGCGGCGGCGAGGATCAGCCAGGAGGCCAGGAGTCCCGTTGTCTTCACCAGCAGCACCGGAATCGCCGACACGAGAGAGGCCGCGACGATCCGGGCCAGCACGCCGAGCGGCCATACCTTCGCGTACGGCAGGCCGGTGAGGCGGCTGACGCGGACGAGCAGGATCACGTGGGTGGCCGCGAGCGCCAGGACGAAGGCGAGCGGCGCGCCCGGGAGGCCGAGCGTCGGGGGAAGCACGGTCAGGAGCCCCACACACACCATGCCGCGGACCGCGTACATGAAGAACAAGAAGCGCGTGTCGGCCCACGCCCGGGGCACGTAGTCGAGCTGGGTCGCCATGAGGGGAAGCACCAGCAGGGACACCCGGAAGACCGGCACGGCGTCCACGAAACGGTGCGTGTACAGGAGCGTGATCACCTCGCCGGCGAGGAGCTCGAGCAAGACGAACAGGGGCAGGCAAACCAGCGCCACCAGCCGGATGCCGGCGCCGATCGTGTCGTGGATCTGGTCGCGGGCGCCGACCTGCGCCAGCCGGGTGACCTGCACAACGACCATACTGACGACAGCGCTGTAGATCACATCGACGAACGGGACACTCATGGAGCCCACCGCGAACACGGCGAACGTCCGGGTGTCATACCCCCAGGCGACGTAGTACTGCGGCGCCGCCAAGGCGAGGACCTCCACGATGTGGCCGCCCCAAAAAGGGATCGCGTAGTTCCACTGGCGCCCCACGGGCCCCCAGGACAGCGCCCGGAAGGACAGGAGGCGGGCCCGACGGAGATAGAGGAGGAGCGCGGTGATCCGTGCGGCGTGGACCACGGTCACGGCCCACAGAATGGCGGGCACGCCTCCCCCGGCCAGGAGCACTCCCAGGACGAGGGCGGCGAGAGCGAGATCTGAGACGCCGTAGGCCACCGCCGCCTGGCGGGCGCGCTGCCGCGCGATGAGGATGGCTTCCAGCACGGAGCTGACGAGCGTCGCGCCCAGAAACACCGCCAGTTGAGGCGCCAGGGGACCCAGGAGATTCTCGTAAAAGGCTGCCCCCCACCACGGCGCCCCAGCAACGAGCGCCGCCCCGCCGACGACGGCCACGAGCGCCAGCACGGCCAGGCTCTGGGAGACGTACTGGGGTCTGGCCCGCTCGTCGCGCTGGAGGAAGTAGTACAGGCTGGCGGGCAGGCCGAGATCCAGCAGCAGAATGAACGTGGTCTGCAGCAGGAAGGCCTGCTTGTACAGTCCGAACTCGATCTGGGGCAACTGCCGGGCCAGGACCACGGCCATGGCGAACCGGCAGACGAACCCCGCCCCCCGTCCCACCACCAGCGCGGCGGTGCCTCGCCCGAAGCTCGAGTCCACGGCTGGCCGCGAGGGGGCCTTAAGCACGGGACGTTCCTCCGAAGGTCTCCACCAGGATCTTCACGATCCGGCTCGCCGCCTGCCCGTCCCACAGCGGCGGAGGATCGTTCGGACAGGGCGGGTGCTCCAGAGTCCACAATGCTTCCGCCACGATGCGCGCCGGATCGGCGCCGATTACCCTATTCGTCCCGTGGCTGACGGTGACCGGACGCTCGGTGGTGTCCCGGAGGGTCAGGCAAGGCACGCCAAGGACCGTCGTCTCCTCCTGGACCCCTCCAGAATCGGTGAGGACGAGACGGGCACGGCTCATGAGGGCGATGAAGTCGAGGTATCCCAGGGGATCGAGATAGGTGATGCCCTTTCTGGACAGAGGTCCACTGGAATCCGGCATCCCCTTGAACAGGTAACTTTGGCGGAGGAGCTGGTGCTTCACGCGCGGGTGGACGGGAAAGACAATGGGCACCTGGCGAGCCAGCTCCTCGAGCGCTTCCAGGTAGTTCATCAGGGTCAGGGGGTCGTCCACGTTGGAAGGGCGGTGGAGGGTCAAGACCGCGTACGACTCACCGTCCAGCCCCAGCCGGCTCAGGATCGCCGACCGTTCCCATCTCGACCGGAACGTCTGCAGGGCGTCGATCATGAGGTTGCCGACGAAATGGACCTTCTCCGGCGTGATGCCCTCCCGGAGCAGGTTCTGCCGGCCGCTCTCTTCCGTGACGAACAGCAGGTCGGCCACGGCGTCCGTCAGCACCCGGTTGATTTCCTCGGGCATGGTCCGGTCGAAGGAGCGGAGACCGGCCTCGACGTGGGCGACCGGGATGCGAAGCTTCACCGCCGTGAGGGCGGCGGCCAGTGTTGAGTTCACATCCCCCACGACCAGCACGAGGCCCGGGCGCGTCGATTCAAGAAGAGGCTCCAGCCGCCGCATCACCTCGGCGGTCTGAACCGCGTGGGAGCCCGAGCCCACGCCGAGGTTGAAGTCCGGCGGACGGATGTCCAGCTCGGTGAAGAACTGCGCCGACATCGGACCGTCGTAGTGCTGGCCGGTGTGGACGAGCAGCGGGGTCAGAGCGGACGCCTGGGATGCGCAGTCCCCGGTCCACGGCCGGACTGCCCGCCCGCAGCGTGAAGACCCGCTTGGCCTCGTCGGTGAACAGCGGGTCGATCTCGAGGTTGTCGGTGGCCTCGCGGTGAGTCTCCTGGAACTGCGCCAGGGTGTATGTCAGGTTCTCGCCCTGGCTCGTGTTGCGGATCCGCAGCACCGCCGACTTGCCCGCCGATCCGGGCTCGCCCAGGAGGATGTTGTTCACAATCCGATTGCCATTCAGGCTCCCCACGGGCCAGGCCGTCGGGTTGTGGTAATGCTCGATCCCGATCGTGTAAGGCCCGCTGTTCCGGAAGAAAATATTGTTGGCGATCAGGTTGTCGCGCACGCTGCGGCCGTCCTTTTCAGACATCCAGATCGCGTATGACCCGTTGCCGTAGAAGACGTTGTGGTAGATCTGGTTGCCGATCGCGTCTTGGGGGAGGGCCTCACCTTTCTCCGTGTAGACATACCCGAGCAGCAAGAATGAGGTCGCGTTGTTGAAGACCTCGTTGTAGCGGATGATGTGGTCGCGCGACATAATCTGGATCGCCGTGGCAGTAAAGTTCACATTGGCCCGCTTCGCATCGGAGATGCGGTTGCGCTCGACGAGCGTTCGTCGGGCCATCCCGCCCAGCCCCATCCCCGTCCCCCACGGATTCGACAGGCTGTTCCCCGCCACCACGTTGTCTGCCACCTCGGCCTGGCCGGCCCTGTCACCGCCGACCTGGATCAGGGCGTGACCGGCGTTGCGCAGGGTGTTCTTCAGGACGCGGTTGCGGCTCGATCCGTTGTCGATCCAGATGCTGTCTCCCTTGTCGCCATTCAGATCACCGACGTCGATGATCTGGTTCCGCTCGATGAGATTGTCGCTGGACCTGGTGATTCGAATAGCGTGGCCATAGGCGCCGGGTGCCGTGCCGGTATCCGCGATATAGGAGTCGCGCACGACGTTGTGATGCGCGCCGGCGTCGAGCATGACGGCATTACCGGGGACGTTCTGGATCCGGAGCCGCTCCACCACGATGTGGCCGCGAGCCTCGAGCCTCACCGCGACGCCGGAGCGGCCGCCGGCGAGCACGGCGGTCTGGTTGGGATAGCTCTTGAAGGTGATCGGCTTCGCGGGAGTTCCCGAGACCGCGGGACGAATCTGCTGGGCCGTGAAAGTCCCACGCAAGAGCACCGTATCACCCGCGACGACGGAGCGGTTGGCCTTCTCCAGGGTCCGCCACGCCGTCTCCGGGCTAGCCCCGTCCTTGCCGTCGTCGCCGCTGGCGGCATCGACGTAGAGGACCCGGTTGAAGGTCGGCGGGTTCACGACGGTCAGCCGGAGGGGGGCGGACACGATCACGGCCCCCGAACGGTAGTGGGCCTCCGCTGTGACCGTATACTCTCCAGGGGTCGCGCTGGCGGCGCTCCAGACCACCTCGTACGGACGCGTGGTGTCCGGCGCGTCCAGGACGTAGCCATCCAGCTTGAACTGGACGGCGAGCAACCCCGGGTCCGGCGGCACCTCGGCGGTGAGCATCACGGCTCCGCTCACCGGGGATGGTTGAGAGGACCGGAGTGAGACGGGCAAGGACTGCGCGTGGCTGGAAACCGGGCCGCACACCAGCAGCAGGGCCACGAGGAGCGGGAGACCCCTTGCCAAGCTTCGGTGGTCGTTCACCAGTAATCGCGCCTACGACGTGACCCGCGTGTCCATGGCCTCTTGCACCTCCGCCTGGGTCAGCGCGCGGTTGTAGACCCGAACCTCGTCGATCAGCCCGCCGAAGAAGTCGAGGTTCGACGCGCCGTAGATCCAAGCCCCGATCTGGAGCGCATCAGTGACTGCGGGCAGCGATACCGATCGGGCGGTCCCCTGCGGTGCCCCGTTCAGGTAGGCGCGCAGGGTCGCGCCATCGTAGACAAGCGCTACGTGATGCCAGGTGTTCGTCGAGATGGCCGTGCCGAAGGTGCGGCCGCCGGAGAAGGTGATCACGCCGTTCCTGAGGAAAAAGGCTCGCGTACTCCCGACCGTCATGATCGTCTCGTACGCCTCGTTGCTCGGGTTGAAGACCCAGGCCATCATGGTGAAGGCCGGACCGAGCGTCACTGTGCCCGCAGCGACGCGATCGTGGACGCCGTCGAAGGCAAGTGCCCTCCCCAAACCCCCCGGCGTGTGCGTCGTCCTGGTGGCGCCCGAGATGGTGGCACTGCGGTTGTTTCCCGAGGAGTCGACGGCGGTGGCGCCACTCCCTTCGTCGAACCCGTAGGCGGCCACGAGGCCGCCGGCCGCGGCGACCTCGAAGATGCCGATATCCGGGGCGGCCCCCTGGAAGTGGACGCCGGGGATGATCACGCCCTCATCGATGGCAGAGCTCCCCGCCTGGAGGGCGAACACCCGGTTCGCCTCGTCGGCGAAGCGCGGGTCGGTCTCGAGGTTGTTGGCCGCCTCTGGGTAAAGGGCCTCGAATTGAGCCAGGGTGTAATCGACGTTGCCCCCCTGGTCGGGGCGGCGAATGCGCAGCACGGCGAGCTCCCCGGCGGAGCCGGGCTCCCGGAGGAGGATGTTGTTCTGGATCCGATTCCCGTTCAGGCTGCCTTCCGGCCACGCCACCGGCGTCTGGAAATGCTCGATGACGACCGAATAGATGGCGCCCCCGAAGGCAAAACCGCTGTTTCGGAAGAAGACGTTGTTCGCGATGAGGTTGTCGCGAACCGTGCGGCCGTCCTGTTCGAACAACAGGATCGCGACCCCGGCCTGTCCCGCGTTGGCGGGCGCGGCCGTCCCCCCGTTGCCGTAGAAGACGTTGTGGTAAATCTGGTTGCCGATCGAGTCCTGCCCGATGGGTCCGAAGGCGAAGCCGCCCACGTGGATGCCCGCGCCCGCGTTGTCGAAGACCTCGTTGTACCTGATGATGTTGTCGCCGGCCGCGATCTGAATCCCCGGCCCGGGGGGGTTGACGCCGTTGCGGGCCCCGTCGGAAATCCGGTTGCCCTCGACGAGCGTCCGCCGGGCTCGCCACGAGAGGATAAGGGGCGTCGCCCACCGGTTGGACAGCACGTTGTTGGCCACGACGTTGTCGAGGACATCGGCGTCATCCGGCCGGTCGCCGCCGATCTGGATCAGGCTGTGGCCGCCGTTCGTCAAACGGTTGTTGAGGATCAGGTTCCGGCTGGCGCCGTTCGCGATCCAGACCGAGTCGCCGATGTTGGCCGCCTCGTCGCCCACATCCCGGATGATGTTGGCGTCGATGACGTTGTCGCTGGAGCCGTCGTAGATGAGGATGTCGGTGCCCGTGAGGTCAGAGTTCCTGACCACGTTGTGGTGCGCGCCCTCGGCCAAGAAGACGCCGGACACTCCGATCGGGCTGCCGATGTTCGTCATGGCGAGGCCGTCGACGATGATGTAGCTCTC
Source organism: Candidatus Rokuibacteriota bacterium (assembly GCA_016193045.1). Taxonomy (GTDB): domain Bacteria; phylum Methylomirabilota; class Methylomirabilia; order Rokubacteriales; family CSP1-6; genus CSP1-6. Next base: position 108,747 of record JACPSW010000059.1, read on the forward strand.
GGCCGAGCCCCTGTCGAGCCACACGACAGCGGCGAACCATCCGCCGTCGAGCACGGCGGTCGCCCCCGGCGCGCTGCGGAAGGTGATCGGCCGGTCGGCCGTCCCCGACGTGAGGGGCCGGATCACCTGGCCCACGAATGTGCCCCGCAGCAAGACCGTGTCGCCTGCTACGACCGACTGGTTGGCCCTGTCGAGCGTCCGCCAGGCCGTGCTCGGGCCCAGTCCGTCGTTCGCGTCGTCGCCGCTGGCAGCATCCACGTAGAGCGTTCGGTTGAAGGCCAGGGGGTTGGCCACGGTGAGGTGGAACGGGGCGGATTCGATCACTTCGCCCGAGGCGTAGCGGGCTTCAGCGGTGATCGTGTGCTCGCCGTTCACGGCGCTGGCCGCGCTCCACAGGATCTCGTAGGGAAAGGCGGTATCGAGCGCTTCCAGCGGGTAGCCGTCGAGTTTGAACTGCACGCCGAGGAGCCCAGCCTCGGGCGGGACGTCGGCGGAGAGCGTCACGACGCCGGTCACCGGCGACGACTGGGACGCGCAGATCGCGAACCCCGGGAGCGCGGCCGGTTGGGCGGCCACGGGCAGGGGCAGGGCGGCCCAGGCCGCGAGCAGCAGGAGCGCCCGGCAGGCCCGAGCGAGGATCGAGTGTGCGTTCACGTGCGCTACAGCCTGAGAATCCGGTCGGCCGGAGCGGGGATCCCCCAGGTGGCGTTCCGCGTGTCCACGACGAGCGCCGCCGCCTCGACGATCCGCCGGTAGTCGAACTCCGGATGGTCGGCGAGGATCAGCGCGCAGTCGGTCGCTCGGAGCTCCTCGTCCGTCACCGCCACGGCCTTCAGCACAGCCCCGTCAAGCACGATCGAGGGGACGTAAGGGTCGGCGTAAGAGACCTCGGCCCCCCTGTCGCGGAGCTTCGCGACGATCTCCAGGGCAGGCGACTCCCGCATATCGCCGACGCCGCGCTTGTACGCGACCCCGAGCGCGAGGATCCTAGCGGCGTTCACACAGCGGGCCCGCCGGTTCAGCGCCTCGGTCACCAGCTCCACCACGTGGCGGGGCATCGCGCGATTGATCTCGTCGGCCAGCGCGATGAAGCGCGCCTCGTAGCCGTTGAGGCGCATCTTCCAGGCGAGATAGAGGGGGTCGACGGGGATGCAGTGCCCGCCGATGCCCGGCCCCGGGTAGAAGGGCATGAAGCCGAAGGGCTTCGTGGCGGCGGCGTCGATCACCTCCCTGGTGCTCACGCCGAGGCGCTGGCACATGAGGGCGAACTCGTTCGCCAGCGCGATGTTGACGTTCCGGAAAACGTTTTCGTAGAGCTTGGCCAGCTCGGCGACCTTCGGGCTGGAGACCTCGACGACCTTGGTGATGATCTGACGGTAGAGGAAGGCGGCGAGGTGTGCGCACTCGGGCGTGACGCCCCCCACCACCTTCGGGATGTCTCGCACCTTGAAGGTCGCGTTGCCCGGGTCGATGCGTTCCGGCGAGAAGGCGAGGAACAGGTTGACGCCCACCCTGGCCTGCCGGCCCTCGAACAGGGAGAGTAGGAGCTCCTCGGTGGTCCCCGGATAGGTCGTGGATTCCAGAATCACCAGCTGACCGGGCCTGAAGCGGGCGGCGGCCTGCTCTGCCGCGGCGACCACGAAGGAGATGTCCGGGTCCTTGGATTTCCTCAGCGGCGTCGGCACACAGATGAGCACGGCTTCGCTCTGTTCCAGGACGGAGAAGTCCGACGTCGCCTCGTACCGGCCTTGGCGGAGCAGTGTCGCCAGGTCCTCGCTCTCCACGTCGGGGCTGCACGACCGGCCGGCGTTGAGCGCCGTGACTCGGTCCAGGTCGGTGTCGAGGCCCGTCACCGGAAAGCCGGCGCGGGCGAACTCGACGGCCAGAGGGAGCCCCACGTACCCCTGGCCGATGACGGTGAGGCGTGCCTCCCGGTTTCGGATGCGTTCGACGAGGCCTGCGTGACTCATTCCCGCACCTCCGCGGCCAGCTCCAGGACGGCCTGGGCCAGTCTCTGTGGGTCGTGGCGGATCTTGGGGCCCACCCCGAGAAGGTCGCGCGCGATCGGCCGGACGCCCAGCGCCCCTAGGGGCGGGACTTCCATGGGGACGGGGACAGTACCTTCGGCGGCATAATGCTCGATCAGCTCAGGGGGGATGGGGGCAGTATTAAAGAGCACATCGTGAATGGGGACCTGGGGCGCATGGCCACGGATGGCCATGACAAAGTCGGCCGCGGTGTAGCCGTCGGTCTCCCCCGGCTCGGTCATCAGGTTCATCACGAGCACGATCCGGGCACGGGAATGCGCCACGGCCTCCGCGAGCTCCTCGATCAGGAGGATAGGGATGAGGCTGGTGTAAAGACTTCCGGGGCCGATGACGATCAGATCCGCCGCCCCGATGGCGTCCCGGGCCTGGGGGAGGGCCCGGGCGCCTTCCGGCTTCAGCCGAACCCGCCGGATGGGGCGGCGGGCCGAGGCGATCCGTGATTCTCCTTCCACGCAGCTGCCGTCGGCAAACTCAGCCAGGAGGACGACATCGTCCCCGGTGGATGGCAAGACTCGCCCCCGGATCGCCAGGATCTCGCCTCCCCGCTCCACCGCCCTGGAGAAGTCGCTCTCGAGCTGGCTGAGGGCGGTCAGGATGAGGTTCCCCAGGCTATGGCCTCCAATTTCTTCTCCGCCATTGAATCGGAAGCTGAAGATGGCCGCCATTCGGGGATCGCCATCCGCGAGGGCGAGAAGGCAGTTCCGGAGGTCGCCCGGAGGGAGCACCCGGTACGCCTGTCTCAGGCGCCCGGAACTGCCTCCGTCGTCCGCGACCGTGACGATGGCCGTGAGTCGATCCCGGTCTCGGGACGGTTCCCACATCCATCCGGGAGGAAACAAGGCCGCTCTCATGCCCTGGAGCAGAATGGGGAGACCGGTGCCGCCCCCCAGCGCGACCACCCTGGGAGTTCGACGGGCGGGCCGGAAGGCCGGGGCCAGGAGCCGCTCCCCCGGCATGGCCTGCCACCGGTAGAGCCCTATGTGGCTGTCGTACTCGACCAGGTAGCGTGGCTCGCCCACGGCCTCACTCCGTCTTGATGCCCCGCACTTCCTCGCTCTTCCACCAATCACGCCGCCTTCGTCTGGTCGAGCTTCTTGCGTAGTGTCCATTTGCCGGTCACTCCCGTGAGGGGCTCGGCCCGGCGGGCATCGGGCGCCGCTGAACGGCAAGCTAAGAGAACGATCTTGAATGTCTCGAAGAGGATACGGAGATCGAGCCGGAACGACCGGTGCTTGACGTAGTAGACGTCGTACCGCAGCTTCTCGATCTCTTCCTCGAGGTTGTTCGCGTAGCGGTAGCGGACCTGGGCCCAGCCCGTGATTCCTGGCCGGACCATCGAGCGGAGGCAGTAGTACGGGATGGCTTCGCCGCTCTCGGGGGTGTTTCGAGCTACCAGGGCAAACAGCTCGAAGTTTGAGGCCGGATGGGGCCGCGGACCTACGAGATTCATGTCGCCCCGGACGATGTTCACCAACTGAGGAAGCTCATCGAGGTGAAACTTCCGGAGCCACTTCCCGACCCGGGTGATGCGGTCGCCGTTGTCCCCGACCCACTCGGACGTCCGCCCGCTGGCGGGGCGCATGGTGCGAAACTTGACTAACGTGAAACGCTTCCCGCGCAGGCCCACCCGCTCCTGAACGAAAAACACGGGCCCCCGGGAATCCAGCTTGATCGCCAGGGCGATGAAGCCGAAAAGGAGGGCAAGGCTGATGAGCCCCATCAGAGAGGCGAGAAAGCTCATGGCGCGCACGAGCACCAGGTAGGTCCAGGGCTTGGGGAAATCCCTGGAGAAGACGAGGTGGTTCGACGTGAGCGACTCGATGGCGAGCTTCCCCGTGAGGCGCTCGTAGACCTCGACACCGTCGTCGACAGCAACGCCCCTCAACATCCGGGCCTCCAGGAGCGGCTCGATACGCAACCTCCCTCGCAGCTCGTCGAGCGCCACGATGATCCGGTCAGGACGGACCTGCTCAACAATCTTGCCGATCTGCTCCAGTGGCCCCAACAGGGGATAGCCGAGCGGTAGGTCTTGGGGCCCGCCGGGATCATCCGCCACGCCCACGATGGCGTACCGGCCACGGGGGTCAGCCTCGATCTCCTCGATGAGCTTCCGGGTGAGCAGGCTCGTCCCCACGATCAGCACGCGCTCCCTGAAGGCGCGGCTTCTGAGAATCCGGTATGTGGCGGCGTGGAGCGGCAGAACCAGCCCGAGGCCGATCAGGACACTCGCGAGGACAGGACCTCGGGCGAGCATTTCTGGGAAAAGCACGTAAAGGGCGCCCACCACGGGTAAGGCGATGCCGAGGGATACCGCGCAGGCGAACGACAGTGCGGAGGCTAGCTTCAGCCGCGTCAGCGTCATCGTTCGCGGGGCTCTCTCAGGCGGTCCAGGCTGACAACGGAGCCTGACTCACGCCCGTTGCCCCCGGTGACCGGCCACCCGATCCTCATTCTCCGGCGGGGGTGGCCGGCAACCAGCTGGCAGAGGAGGGGCCCCAGCTTGTCGGGATCGTGCCGAACCACGGGCGCCGGCTCGAGGAGGTCAGTGGTCACGACCAGCGGATGCCCGGACGGGGCCGCGAAGTCGACGCTGACTGGCCCCGCGCCCTCGGTGAGGTAACGGGCGCGCAGCTTCGCAGGAATCGGGCCATTGTTGACGACCACGTAGTCGAGGTTCTCCCGGGGCAGGCCATGGGCGGCCAGAGCTTCCACGTGCGCGGCCACGCCATAGCCGTCGGTCTCTCCCGGCTCCGTCATCAGGTTGCAGACGAAGATCCTCGGCCCATGCGTCGCGGCAACCGCCTCGAGGAGGCCGGGGACGACCAGAGTGGCGAGGACGCTGGTGTAGAAGCTCCCCGGACCCAGAATCACCGCATCGGCGTCCCGAAGGGCCGCGAGCACCTCTGGTGCCGGTGACGCGTCGGGCGGGTCGATGCGGAGGCGGCGAATCGGCGCCCCGCTCCGTGGAATCTCCGATTCCCCGCGAACCTGGCGACCGTCCGCGAGGTCCGCGACCAGGTGAACCCGCCGTGTCGTCGAGGGCAGGACGACGTCCCGTATGCCCAGCAGATCGGCGGCAAGGCGGATCGCCGTGACCTCGTCCGCCGCCACCATGTCGAGAGCCGTTAAGAGGAGGTTTCCGACGGGGTGCCCGGGTCCCGAGGAGCCGTCGTCGAAGCGGTACTGGAGGGCTGCCGACACTTCTGGGGCCACGCGCGCCAGGGCGATGAGGCAGTTGCGGATGTCCCCGGGGGGAAGGACTCCGTACTGCTGGCGAAGAACCCCGGAGCTGCCGCCGTCGTCGGCGGCCGTCACCACGGCCGCAATCCGGCAATCGGGGGGGAGATGGCGCCGCAGCCCCGTGAGGACCACCGGCAAGCCCGATCCACCACCCACGGCCACGACGCGAGAAAGCCGCCGCTCGTGCCACATGCTCCGACCGGGAAGGAGCCGTTCCTCTCGAGCCTCAATGCCCGCAGGCATTACTTCCGCCCCCAGCGCCACCGTCGCCTGCGGCCGTCCTCGTGGGACCGTCCATAGCCGTAGCGCCCGTAACCGTAGCCGGAGTACACCGACAGCGGGCTGTCGTCGCCGTTGAAGACGACGCCGAGCATTTTTGCAGGATCCACCATCTTCAGGGTTTCCTCAACCAGCCGAAGGGGTGTCTTGTGGGCCCCGACGACGATGAGGAAGCCGTCGATCCACTCTGAGATGACCCGGCAGTCCGGGATCACGATCGCCGGGGGCGTGTCCACGATGACGTAGTCATACTGCTGGCGCCCCTCGTCCAGGAGAGCTCCAAGCCGCGGCGACTTCAGGATCTCGTAGTAAGCCACCGGGCACTGACCGGCGGGAAGCACCGAGAGCGCGAAGCGGGGATGAAGCCGGACCACATCGGTGAGGGAAGACGCAGGGTTCAGGATCGCGTCGACCAGCCCCGGGCCGCCGCTGCCGAGCCCGAGACGATCCGCCAGGGTGGGAGAGGCCCGGCGCAGGTCGGCCTCCACGAGCAGCACCCGAAGGTTCGGCGCCTGGGCGAGGGCCCCGGCCAGGTTGATGGCCGTGGTCGTCTTGCCATCCCCGGGGGTGGGGCTGGTGACCGCAACCACCCGAAGCGCGCCATCTCTGTGCATCTGCTCGACTATGAAGCGGAGCGCGCGATACTGCTCCGCCGGGAACGAGCGGGGGCTGACAAGGCTGACGAGGTGCTCGTCGACGCCGTCCGCGCCGACCCCCCCCCGCCCCTTGAGCCCCCGCTCCCGCTCGATCTGGTGCGGCGACACCGGGCGTCCTCAGCGGCCCCTCGCCAACATCCAGGCGAGCTGCTCGTTTCCGTGGGCGATATAAGCGGACGCCCCGCCGATCAGCGCGAGGCCCAGCGTGACCGAGATGACGGCGAGCGCGACCCGCTGCCGACGCTGCCTGGCGTCCGAGTCGGTGATGATCTGCGGAATGCTGACCAGCACCGGCACCGGGGTCCGCGCCCTCAGGTCGTCGATCGTATGGAGGGAGGTGTCGAGCCGCTCGGCCAGCACGACCGCCCCTGCGGCCATCCCGAGGGAGAGCATCAGACCGTACAGGATGAGCAGCTGGCGGTTCGGCCCCGCCGGCACCTTCGACGGGATCGCCGCGTCGAGGATCCGGAACTGGCCTCCCTTCTGCTGTTCCATTCGCTCCGCGAGCAGGGCATCCTCGTACCTCCTCAAAAGAGAGGAGTAGGTCTCCTTGCCAGCCTCGTAGTCCCGCGACAGCCCCTGAAGCTGCTGCTCCCGCTCGGGGGCGTTCTCGAGCCCCCGCTGGTAGGCGGCGATCTCCCGCCGCAGGCGCTGCTCCTCGGCCTTGAGGGCCTTGGTCTTCTCATCAAGCTCGCGGAGCATCTGCTTGAGGCGACGCAGCGTCGGGTCGGCCGGGGCGCCGGGCGGGCGGTCCGGACCCGGCTCGGCCAGCCCGCGTTCCAGGGCGGCGATCTCCGCCTTCACGCGAATCACTTCCGGATACTTGTCGGTGAAGCGCTCGCTCAGCTCGATCAGCTCTAGCTTGAGCCGCGCCAGCCGGGCCTCGGGCGCGTCGGCGCCGCCGGTCATCACCTCGAGCTCGCCGAGCTGCTTCCCCAGCGCCGCCCGCCGCTCCATGGCTCCGAGCTGGCTCTCGCTGTTCAGGCGGACCAGCGTGCTCAGCCGCTCCAGGATGGCGAACCGCTCGGGGAGCTCACTGCCGTGGCGCTGCTTGAACTCCCGGACCCGCCCTTCCTGCTCGTCCAGTCGAACTCTCGCCGCAGCGAGCTGCGCCTGGAGGAACTGAGTCGTCGAGGTCACCTGCCGCTCGCGGACCCTCAGGTTCTCCTCCACGTAGGAGGACGCCAGCGCGTTGGCGACCTCGGCCACGGTCCTGGGGTCCGTTCCGCGGTAGCTGAGAGTGAACGCGATCGTCGCGCCCCACACCCCGGTCTGGCCCACCTCCCGGGGCTCCAGCTTGATATCCCCTCGCATTCGCTCGATGGCCGCTTCCAGAGAGACCCGTCGCAAATCCGGGTAGAGACCCAAGCGGGTGATCAGCTCCTCCAGCCGCGCGCGGCTCAGGATCTCCTGGCTGATGGTGTGGAGCCTGGTCTCGAGCTCGTTGGTCCAGTAGGATCGAAAGGATGCCTCGGACGGTCGGACGGTTGCCACCGCCACCTGCTGAGGCTCGACGAGGACTGTCACGGATGACCGGTAGATGTCGGGCACTGACCTGGCGACGGTCAGGACGGGCGCCAACACTCCGATGAAGACGAGCATTGCCAGCCACTTCCGCCGGCTCCACACCTCCCGGGCCGCATCGATACCGAGACCCGCGGGCGCCCGATCGTCCATTGGTCCTCCTCCCGCCTGCCGTCGTGACAGCGGCATCACCGTGACGTCGCCGGGCTAAAGGGAAGACCCCTCTGCTGCATGGTGTTCACTGGCGAGGCTTCGCCCCCTTCGGTTCGAACTCCATCCCCGAGCCCGAACCGCCTCGATGCGGTGCCATTGTCCGTTCCAGCCACGAGGGTCTTCTGAAGGCAGCCGACGTTTGCAACATAGGCTGAGGGACCAGACGGGACAATCGGGGGAATGCTGGAGTCAGAGGGCGGAAACTACCTGAAGCCCGGCCGGCTCGAGTTCCGCGCGTCATGACGTACCTTGGGAGCGGCCAGGGGCTACTCCACTGTCACGCTCTTGGCGAGGTTGCGCGGCTGGTCGACGTCGCAACCGCGTAAGACGCCGATGTGATAAGCGAGGAGTTGCAGGGGGAGGGCGACCAACAGTGGCTGGAGCCAGACAAGGGCCCGCGGGATGGGGAGGACAACATCCGCCCGGTTACGGATCTCGTCGTCCCCCTCCGTCGCCACCGCGATCACGATCCCGTCGCGCGCCTTCACCTCTTCAATGTTGCTCGTGATCTTTTCGTAGGTCGGCCCCTCCGGGGCGATGGCGACGACGGGCAGGTGCCGATCGATCAACGCGATGGGACCGTGCTTCATCTCGCCCGCCGGATATCCCTCGGCGTGGATGTAGGAGATCTCCTTCAGCTTGAGGGCCCCCTCCAAGGCCAACGGGTAGTGGATGCCGCGTCCCAGATAGAGGAAGTTCCCGCTTTGGACGAACCGGGCAGCGATCGCGCTGATCTCGTCGCTCCGCTCGAGCACGCCGGCCATCAGGTCCGGAACATCCCAGAGCCGTTTGACCGTCTCGCGGATCAGCTCGGGGCTATGGAGGCCCCGCGCGGCGCCGAGCTTCAGCGCGAGCAGAATGACCGCCGCGAGCTGGGCCGTGAAGGCCTTGGTCGAGGCGACTCCGATCTCGATGCCGGCACGGGTGTAGAGGACGCCGTCGGCCTCGCGCGCCAAGGAGCTGCCGACCACATTACAAATGGCAACGGTCCTGGATCCGTGTTTCCTGGCCAGGGTGAGGGCAGCCAGGGTGTCGGCGGTCTCGCCCGACTGGGAGATCGGCACGGTCAGGACACGGCCATCCAGGACGGGCTGGCGATAACGAAACTCCGAGGCGACATCCACCTCCACGGGAAGCCTGGCGAACGTCTCGACGAGATACTTGCCCACCAACGCCGCATGCCAGGAGGTACCGCACGCCACGAAGCACAGCCGATTGAGCCCGACCAGGTCTCGATCTCTCAGCCCCAACTCGGGGATCCGAATCTCTCCCGTATGGCGGTCTGCGCGATCCCTGAGCGTGTTCCGGACTGCTTCAGGTTGCTCGAAGATCTCCTTGAGCATGAAGTGGGGATACCCCGCCTTCTCCCCCGCATCAGCGTCCCATGGGATGGTGGTGGACGCCCTCCGTACGGACGCGCCGTCGAGGGTCCGCAGGGCGCTGCCGGCGGCGGTCAGGATCGCGAGCTCTCCGTCCTCCAACACCACGACGTCTCGCGTTTCCCCGAGCAGGGCCGGGATGTCCGAAGCGAGAAATCGCTCGCCCTTCCCAACTCCGATGACGAGAGGAGGACTGCCACAGCGAATCCCTACGAGCGTATCGGGCATGCGAGCATCGAGGCAGGCGATCGCGTACGCGCCACGGAGGTCGCGAGCAGCCCGGAGCACTGCCTCAGGTAGCCCATCCGTGCTGTAGTCCTCGATCAGGTGGGCGACGATTTCGGTATCCGTCTCGGAGCGGAACCGATGCCCGGCGGCAGCCAGCGCGCGGCGCAGGTCCCGGTAGTTCTCGATGATCCCGTTGTGGACGACGGCCAGCCTGCTTCGGCAGTCCAGATGGGGGTGGGCATTGGCGTGAGATGGTCGCCCGTGCGTTGCCCAGCGCGTGTGGGCGATTCCGATGCCTCCAGCGAGAGAGGCGGTCGCGATCGCCTCCTCTAGCTGCGTGATCTTGCCCGAGGCCTTCCAGACTTCGAGACGGGTCCCGTTCACGATGGCGACGCCAGCCGAGTCATAGCCACGGTATTCGAGGCGGCGGAGCGCCGGGATCAGAACGGAGATCGCGTCACGATGGCCGATGTAACCGACGATACCGCACATGGCGTGTGAGACCTCCCGACCTCAAAGTTTCGGAGGGAGCCTGCCGGGACTCTCAGGGGCGCGGCAGGAGCACCTCTATGAGGGAGGCCGGCAGGCGGAAGTTAACGTTGTAGGCGGCAAGCCCGACGAAGATGAGCGTGAGGATGGCCGCGATTTGGATCACCTGCCGCCAACCGGCGGCGACCACCGTCGCCGCCCGGGGCTCCGCGGCGGTCTGCTGCACGAGCATGGCCGCGCTGGCCCGCTGCCGGGCGAGATACACGCGTCGGCGCTCGTCCAGCGTGAGCCGGGTAATCGGCCGCCTTCCCACGAGAGACCTATCGAAGTAACGCTGTGAGTCTGTGTTCGAGCGCCGGCTCCGCCGGCGCAATCCCGTTCCCGGGGGAGGTCTCGGAGGGGGCCGTCGAGGCCCCCTCCGATTGGCTAGGGCACCACGATGATGTCACCGGGCTCGAGGAGGAAGTTTGCGCGTTCCCCGTTCGCCGAGACGACGGCGTTGTAGTTGAAGGGGATCCGCTTCACCGTCGTCCCGTTGTGGCGGAGGACGACGATCCGCGTGCGGGAGGCGAACTCGGCGAATCCGCCAGCCATGGCCAGGGCGTCCAGCACGGTGACATGCCCCCTGAGATCATAGCGGTCAGCCCTCCTGACTTCGCCGATGACGGAGACGGTGAAGCTGCGCACCTCGCGGACGATGACCGACACCTCGGGCGTGGGGAGGTAGGCGACCAGCTTCTCGGCCAGGGCGTCCCGGAGCTGCATAGGCGTGAGCCCCGCCGCCTGCACATCGTTCAGGAGCGGAAGCGAGATCTTCCCGTCCGGCCGCACGGGAGCCGTCCGGCTGAGCGCTGTGTTGTTCCAGACCGAGATGTCGAGGACATCGGCCGGCCCGATCCTGTAGGAAGCCTGCTCACCCCCATTCTGTGCCCAGGCCCGATCCGGGGCGAAGGCGGGCCCGGTGAGGACGAGGGACAGGGCCAGCAGCGGCGGGAAGAGGAACTTTGTGCTCATCATAACGTTCCCCCCTCTTGGTAAGCATTGACAACGAACCCCTCGGGCGGGCGCCCCAGGCGGGAGCGCTCGACGCTGGAACCACCCAGGAATCGGGAAGGCCGAGGCCGACCGCCTAGTACACGCGATAGGGGTACTCGATGGTCAGCCTGAGGAGCATGACGTTGCGGAGAATCTCCTGGTCCGGGGACGTCCCGGCGTCGATGCCGCCGCGTTGAAGCTGGAACGCATAGGCACCGGTGAGTGACAGCCAGCTGCGGATCCGGTAGGTGGCCTCGAAATCCATCCTGTACACCGTCGCCTCCAGGTCGTCGCTGGAGGCCCGAAAGACCGCCGGCGCCGCGTAGAGCCGGAGGCGCGGCAGCGGGTCGTAGGTGGCCGAGAGGGTAAAGGCCTCGACGCTGACGGTGCCGGCCCGTCCGATGACCGTCGTTTCGCTCCGCGAGTACGAGAACGAGAGCTCTCCGAGCCTCAGCCGTTGGCGGATGGAGGCCAAGACGTCGGGGTCCACCGCCCCCTCGGAGACGCGCGGTCCTCCTCGAAGCGTGACGGTGGTCAGGGCGGTGGGCCTGTGGGTCCAGCCGAGCGTGAACGTGTGGGACGTGACGGTCTCGTCGCCGTCGAAGGGGAACCGCCCTAAGTCGAAGGTGAACCGCCGGAAGGTGTAGCCGAGGCTCCCGGTGTCCCAGGGCGTCAGCCGCCGGTCGAGGCGAAGGTCGCCGATGTGGGTACGGGTGTCCACGCCCTCCGACTGTTCGTCCAGCGTATGGGTGTAGTCGGCGACCCCCTCCGTGAGCGGATCGAACCTGTAGGCGATCGCGGGACTGGCCGAGAGGCGCCGAGCCCGCACGCGCCCCGCCGCGAGGCCTGTTTCCACGTTGAGCTGGCCCGGCGTTTCCGTCTCGGTGAACGCCCCGTCGAGCGAGAGGGTCAGCGACGGGGACCGGGTCGGCCGGGAAATGATCTGGAGAGCCAACTCCTGGCGCGCCTGAGGCGCGTCCAGCTCCGGATGGTCGAGGAAGACCTCCGCGTCGAACGCGTAGCGCCCGAGGAGCGTGAGCGGGGCGGAGCGATACCCAGCCTCGATGCCCGGAGTGAAGCGCGAGATAAGATCTTTCTGGCGCCGAGAGGGGGTCGAGAACAGATTGTCGTCGAACACCTCGCCAACGGAGAACGAGGGGGTCACGTAAAAGCCGGGCTGACCGGCGGCGACGCTCGGGACCAGGGCTCCCGCCAGCGGCAGGATCGCTACCGCGGCTTCCCGCCATCCCAGGGCTCGCATGCCCCACCTTATACCGCCCGGCGGAGGGCATTTTCAACCCGAACATAACGTTTCCTCGCCCAGGGGGGCCCCCACGCGCCTAAACGGGGGCCACCTGCGTGCAATCGACCTCCACCGCCACGCTGCGCTGGAGCAGCTCGATGGAGAGGACCACTAGCCCTTTCTTGGGTTTGCTCTGCACAAGGATCCCTTCGACGTCTGTCAACGGCCCCCGGGTGATGCGCACCCGTTGACCTTCCCGCAGAAAGGGATAAGGCAGCACCGCCACGCCGGCCCCCACGACCTGCTGGATTGCGTCGATTTCCACGTCCGGCACCACATCGAGCCGGTCCCACCGCTCCCCCAGGACACGCACGAGCCCTCTCGTCTGGAGCACCTTGACGTAGCTATACTTGTCCATGACGTGACGGAGGAAGACATACCCGGGAAACATGGGGAGTGGGATGAGGTGGCGAACACCGCCCCGCGTCGACCAGCAGCTGATCACGGGGAGAAACGGACGGAACCCCCGGGCGGCCAACTGATCGTGGACCAGCTGTTCACAGTGGCTGCGGGTCCAGAGCGCGTTCCACTTCGGGTCTGCCGTCTCGGATCTCTCCCTCTGGCCGCTCACCGGAGAGTTGGCACCGGGCACAGGATAGGTTCCGAGGCCCTGCCGGCCACAACGCTGGCAGTGGATCACATCGACTTCAAGCGCCGGGTCTTGCCCAGCATCGAAATAAGATGGTTCGTAGCACGCCGAACATGTCTCGACGGTCCGGTAGGACCCGTCCGCCGTTTCAGGGCCGGTCACCGTCTGAATGTTGGTCTTCATGGGAATGCTGACCTCCATTGGAGAGGCTTCGCCCCCTTCGGTTCTCGCCCTCTTCCCAGGCCGGACCGCCGCACGCATCCGCTCTGTCGTTTGCAGCGAAACCCTTCGGCCTCGCCGGTCGGGGCCTCGCCCTTCGATGTCTCCGAGAGTCAGCCTTGGATCGCGACTAGCGACTGGCTGCTCTCTCGGTCCTTCTCGGTCCGTCCGGTATGCTCGCCTCTCCGACCACGAGAATGTTCATTGAGAAGGTTAGGCCTTCGATGCCGGAAGAAGAATCGGGTAAAGGCCGGAATCAACACGGGGAAAATCCTTGAAGGGGCGGGCGAGATCCGAAAACCGCATCAGCGCTCAGGGGGACGGACGCCTACAGGACAAAATGTTTGTTTCCGCTGGTGCAAGGAGGCGCGCACGAGGTTGCGTCGGTGTCCGCCCCGTCGATGTTCGCCGAGGTGCCGTGGATGTTGCCGAACTCGCGGTGGTGGTTCTCGAATTGGTCCACCTAGTTGAGCGAAGCTTCGGCGAGCTGGTTCTTCAATACAGATGAACGGATTCCGTAGAGGAGTTTCTGCGTGAGGATCTCTTTGGGCAGGACGGCGTCAGCTCCGCTTTGAACCGCCAGCCTCCGGTATGCCCCCTCATGATCGCGGGTTAACACGATGACCCTCGTCTCTGGCTGTTGGGTTTTGATCCGCCGGATCGCTTCAAGACCGTCCCGGTGGAGCATGGCGATGTCCAGGAGGACAATGGTGGGCCGAAGCTCCTTGGCGAGCCGGATGCCCTCCTCGCTGTTTCCCGTCTCGACGACGGCGGCCACAGTGAGCGTCGTTTCCAGCAGCCTCTTCAAGAGCCATCGAAAACCATGGTCAGTGTCCACGATCAGAACGGTCACCAGCATCTCACTCACGATCCTGAGCCCGCCGCTGGCGAATGACAATCCGGCGAATCCTCGAATCCGAAGGGGGGAAACCCCTGAGGAAGCGTCTGAGCCGTCCCGGGTCACGGCTGGACCAGCCCCCGGCGGATGGCGTAACGGACCAAGCCGGCCGTCTCGTGGATGTTCAGCTTCTCCATGAGTCGGGCCCGGTGGGACTCCGCCGTCTTGAAGCTCACCCCCAGCAGCCCGGCAATCTCCTTCGTCCTCTTCCCTTCGGCGACCAGCTGCAGGACCTCCCGCTCCCTGGGGGTCAGGGGATCGGAGGGAAGGTCCGTCTTGGCCAGATACGCGTCGACGACGGTCCGCGAGACGCCGGGGCTCAAGTAGATCTCGCCTCGAGAGACCTCCTGGATCGCCTGGACTAGGTCGCCCACTGCCTGGCTCTTCACAACGAATGCTCTCATTCCCGCTCGAAACGCCTCCAAGACGTACTGGTCCTCGGTATGCATGGTCAGCAAGATCGTTCTCACCTCGGGGCAGGCCTTGAGGATTTCACGGGCGGTATCGAGACCGTTCAAGAGCGGCATGGCGAGGTCAAGGACGGCGACATCCGGACGAACCTCTCCGGCCCGTTGCACTGCCTCGCGGCCGTCCGAGGCCTCGGCGATCACCTCGAAGCCTTCCCGCTCCAAGAGGGCCTTCAAGCCCTGGCGGACAATCTGGTGATCATCGGCTAAGAGGAGCCGAACCGGCATTCGCGGTCTCTCGTCGGAGCCGCTATGAGCAGAGCAGCCACGGGGACTCGCCGCACCAGTGTCTCCCCTCCCCACCTGGTTCGCCACGGCCCGCGCGTCAGCCTCAACGCCGGATCGGTAGCGCCTCGGGGTCTCGTGAGCCCTTGCTCCGCGGGATGAGGTCGTCAGAGTAGCGATATCGCTCGAGGCGAGAAAGATGGTAGCTATCCAGCCACCTCTCGAGGCTTCCGGGGTTGGCCCCTCGGACAGCTTCGCCAGATTCCTTCCACTTTTTTTGTTTGTCCGTCGCGCTCATCCTTCCCCTCCTTGAGCACTCGGTATCCGTCATCGTCATAGTAGATGACGCAGCGACTGCAGGGAATCCGGTGAACTCCGGAATCGGAGGGAGGGAAATCCCCGAGAGCGCGACAAGGGGACACTACGCCAAACGGCCCCCGGCGATTCCGCTTCCAACGCGCTGGGGGCCGATGCGAATGGGAGCATCGCCATATTCAGATCGAGCCGCATACCCATTGGCACCGGACCATCCCTACCCCGTCGTTCCCCCCAGAACTACTACGTCGACAACCTCTTCCTTTGACCCTCGCCGGTCGGCCTTGCGGCGCTCTACCGCGAAAGGTCGTCGTTCTGTCCGGCGATCGCCGCGGCGCCTATCGACGATGATCTTGACATCCTCTTGTCCCTCAAAAGCCCTTCGAAACCGCTCTTCGAGGTGGACGTAGGGTCGGTGGATAATGAGATACATTACCCCACGGCGTTGATTAGGCCCGGGGGTGGCATCGAGGATCCTCAGGAGAAATCCGCCTAGGAATTCCATCGCTATACCTAACTCAACCCCTGGCGGATCGTGTAGAGGATGGCCTGGAGCCGTCGGGGGAGACTGAGCCGCCAGAAGAGGAATTCCTCAGCCCGCACGATCGTCGAGGTGATCTCTGGGAGGCTCCTCCGCGTGTCCCGGCTGTATTGCTGCAGACGTCGGAAGGCCTCCGCCTCGGAAAGGTTCAGCGACTTCATCAGGACCCCCTTGGCCTGCTCGGTCCGCCTCCTGGCCTCGAATGCCTCCTTCAGGTCGCCCACCTCCCGACTAAGGACCTGAAGTTCCTCAAAGCGGGCCAACGCCACTTCGATCGTCGAGCGAAGCGGCCCTATCTCCACAGGCGTCACCAGATGGGCCATGATGCCCGCTTCCCGCGCCCGCCGGATAAGATCCGCGGACGCATAGGGCGTGAGCAAAATGATGGGGACAGGCGCTTGGGCCAGGATGGTTCGGGCCGCCTCGATCCCGTCCATAATCGGAAGCCAGATGTCCATCAGGATGAGGTCGGGCCGAAGTTTCATGGCCAACGTCACAGCCTCTCGCCCGTCCCTAGCCAATCCCGCGAGTTCGTGGCGGAGGGTTTCGAGCTGGGCCAACAGGCCACCAGCCGCCACACGTTCCTTACGCTCAGCGATGAGGATCCGCATAGTTCGCTTCCCCTTGACTGCCTCGCTCCCTGAACGGGATAGCCCCATAAGCACATGAAAGACCGTTGCGATCGGCGTGATCAATCAGGTGAATCCCGAAATCGTAGGGGGAAAATCATTGAAAAGGGGTCAGAAATTCCCGAAGGGGGGCTCGCCAGCGCCGTTGGCAGCGGGACCGCGGGATTCAGCCCCACCGCGGCGCCTCCTCCCGATTAGCGCTTCCGGACGTTTCGCTCGGGGGTTGCGTGCTCCAGCTCTTTCGCCCGGAGCTTCTGGATCAGGTCGTCGTAGGAGGACGTCTGGATCACCCGGTTGAACTGGGCGCGGTAGGTGCTCACGAAGCTGACCCCATCGATCAGCACGTCGTAGACCACCCAGCGCGCGCCGATCAGGTGCAGCCGGTAATCGATCGGGAGCTCCCCCTTCCGGCCGATGAGGATCTTCGAGCGGACCGTCGCATAGTGGCCGTCCACGGTCTCGCCGACGTAGAAGATGCGCTCGCCGGAGTAGTTCTCGAGCTTGCCGACGTACACCCGCTCCAGGAGGTCCGTGAAGAGCCGCACGAACTCCTGGCGCTCCTCGGCGGTCCGGTCGCTCCAGTGGCGCGCGAGAGAGCGGCGGGCCATTTCCGGGAAGTCGAACAGGTTCTTGGCGATCCGGCGGATCTCGATGCGCCGGCGCTCGACGGCGGCGGGCCGGCCCAGGTCGGAGTCCTCCACCACCCGCGCGACCTCCTCGACGGCGACCTTGATGACCTCCGTCGGGCCGGCCATCGGGGCGAGGCTGACCGCCAGAAGGAGCCACGCTGCCAGGGCCTTCTCCATGGTTGCCCTCCATCCCGAAGAATAGGGGCTAGAACCGCGCCAGCAGTGCCGCCCCCATAGACGTCCGCAGATTGAAGGTCACCGACTGGAACACGCCCAAGTCCAGCACCACGGTGATCAGGACGCCCCTGACAACCAGTCGAACACGCTGGTGGGACGCCACCGCGGAAGAAAGAGGGTCATGGGTCCACTGGAGCGACTAACACGGTGCTGCTCGCCGACGATTCGAATGCTGGCGGTTTCTGGCCAGCACGACACCGTGCTCGAGGCGTTCTTGGCAGCGGATACATGTCGTGACTTCGGGCATCACCCGGAGGCGCGCGGGGGCGATCGACTCCCCGCACTCCCGACACATGCCGTAGTCTCCGTGTTCGACATGCTTCAGCGCCTCGGCCAGTCTGCGCATCCTCTCGATGACCAGGCTCCGGCTGGCGAAGCTCATTTCACGTTCCTCGCTCAGAGAGCCGGCCTCCGCCTGGTCATCAACGGCGCGATGCCAAGTGACCTCCGCGAATGGCTCGGACCTCAGATCGGAGTCCATCCGACGAATCCGCTCGACCGTGCGGTTCAGTTCCAACTCGATACGCTCTTTGACCTTATCCACTGCGACCCTCCTCTCCGGACATCTTCGTCTGCCCTCACGGTACGAATCGGGGCAGGGACGGGCAATCAGGTGAGTCCCGGAATCGGGGAAGGGAAATCCCTGGGGAGGGACCAGCGGCCCTGGGGGGCCGCGGAGGTCAGGGCCGGATCAGACCCCGCCGGATGGCGTAGCGAACGAGGCTAGCAGTCTCGTGGATGTCGAGCTTCTCCATGATCCTGGTTCGATGGGATTCGGCGGTCTTGACGCTGACATTCAGGAGGCCCGCGATCTCCTTGGTCGTGTTCCCCTCGGCGACCAGCTGAAGGACCTGCCGCTCACGGGGAGTCAGAGGGTCGGGGGGAAGGTCCGTCTTCGCCAGATACGCCTCGATGACGGACCGCGAGATCCCCGGGCTCAGGTAGACCGCCCCCCGGGATACCTCACGGATTGCCTGCACCAGCTCCTCCGCAGCCTGAGTCTTCAGGACGTACCCTTTGACCCCTGCCCGAAGGGCTTCCATGACGTACGGGTCCTCGGTATGTACGGTCAACAGGATGATCTTGACTCGGGGAGTAGTCCGGAGAATCGCTCTCGTCGCATCGAGCCCGTTCAGCCGCGGCATGGTGAGATCCAGGATCGCCAGGTCGAGAGGCGTCTTCTCCGCCAGCCGAACCGCCTCTTGGCCGTCCGCGCATTCACTGACCACCTGGAAGCCCTCACGCTCCAGGAGGGCCTTCACGCCTTGGCGGAAGATCGTGTGATCGTCGGCCAGTAGAATGCGGAGCGGCACGTCAGGCTTCCAACGGAATCAGGACGACCAGCTCCGTCCCCTGACCGGGGGCGGATACGATCTGGAGCGTCCCACGGAAAGCGTCGACCCTCTCACGGATGCCGATCAATCCCAGACCCCCCGCGCGACGCCGGCCCGAGGCGGCCGGGACATCGAAGCCGATGCCGTCATCCCGGACGGAGCAGCGGACCCTCCGCTCTTCCCGTTGGACCTGGACCGTCACAGAAGTGGCCTGGGCGTGCTTCGTCACGTTGGTCAGGGCCTCCTGCACGATCCGGTAGAGGGCCGTTTCGATCATGGCTGGAAGGCGCTCCCCGCTCGATCCTTTCACCGTGGCGGAGAGTGCCGACCGCTTCGCGACACCCTCCACCAGAAATTCAAGAGCCGGAAGCAGCCCCAGGTCGTCGAGAATCGTGGGACGAAGCTCGTGGGAGAGGCGCCGGAGTTGCTCCTCCATCACATGGAGGCGCTTCCTGATTTCCTTAATCCGGCCACCCGCGGCAGGCGGGATCTCCCTGGCAAGTTCCTCCAGGGCGAGGTACACGGAGGCGAGAAGCTGTCCGGCCTCGTCGTGGAGAGCATGGGCGATACGACGGGCCTCCTCTTCCAGACTTTCGTTCAGGCGACGCAGCGCCTCCTGCGCCCACCGGCGCTCACTGATGTCGCGCGCGATACCCTGGACCCCCACGGGCGTATCCTCGAGGTAGATCAGGCGCGTGCTGATTTCCAAGGGAACCCGACGGCCGCTCTTCGTGACAATCTCCAGCTCGTAAGTCGACGGCCCTCCCCCCTCCACCTTGCGCCTGACCATCTCCCGCGCCAGCCCGAGGTACTCCGGAGCGACAACCTGGGAAAAGTTCATATTGGGGGTTTCGTCTCGCCGGTAGCCGGTGATTTGCTCGCCTGCCCTGTTGACCGAGGTGAAGTTGCCGGCAAGATCCATGGTGAAGACAACATCGTTGGCATTCTCGAATAACTCGCGATAGCGCTTCTCGCTCGCGCCGAGCGCGGCATTGGCCTCCCGGAAGCCACGGTGGGTCATCTCGAACGGCGACAAGCTCTCGACGAAAAACTTCGCCGCGGCCGTTACCGTCCCGGCGATCTGGTCGGGCGCCGTCGGCAAGACCCTCACCAGCGCTTCGTGGTGAAGCGCCGCCATCTCCAGCACGCCGAGCCCCTCCGTGAGAGCCTTGCGGCCGAGTTCATAGGCGCGCTGCAAGGCGCCTTCCCTTCCCTCAGCCAGGTAGTCGCGTAATGCGGATCTGTAGTCAGTGAGGAGCTCGGGGGAGGTCGCTCTCATCCTGCCTTCCCGCAATAGCGCGCGACCAGTACGAGCGCGTCGTCCGTCACCTTGGCACTCCGGGCCAAGATAGTATCCGCCGTCCGTTGTGGCACATCGCTCGAGGCCACGTGATCGGCCAGTTTGCTGCGGATACCGTCGGTCGCGAAAATCAGCGTATCCCCCGGCACGACGGGGAGGATGGAGGCGTAGAGCGCCGGAAGTTGGCCGCCCACGACCCCCCCGCGGAGTAAGAGTGATTCATACCGTGGACTGACGGCTGGGTCCCCCCGGAGCAGTATCCCCTCAACGTTCCCGACACCCAACCACGTCATCGTTCCTTCGCGAACGTTGAACGAGGCCAAGCTCATTACGACGCCACGAGTTGAACGGAGGTTTTCGTGACACCGCCGAAGGAGCGGGATGATGGACTCGCCTGGGTGGGCTTCGAGTGTGGCAACCGCGATCTTGGCCGCAGCGGCAGCTTCGTCACCATGCCCCAGCCCGTCCACGACCGCGACCAGCGCGCCATGCGGGTAGAGCTTGATCGCTTGCCTGTCGCCTGATTCCTCTTGCCCGGCAAGGGTCCGTGCAGCGACCCCCCAGGCTATACAGGGCCCGCCCCTTGTTTCCACCGCTTGACCGTGACGGTCGTGCCCTTCCCGATCTGGGAGACGATTTCAAAGTCGTCCATCAGCCGTCTGACTCCCGGCAAGCCGAGGCCCAAGCCACCCGACGTGGAATGGCCATCCATCAATGCTTTCCGAACGTCCACGATCCCCGGGCCCTCGTCTCGAGCCGTTACGACAATGCCGCGCCTGCCGTGATCCTCGACAAGCGCCAGGACGATCTCGCCGCGCTTGGCGTAGAGAACGATGTTGCGCGCCAGCTCGGAGATGGCCGTGGCGATGAGGGTGGCCTCGGTAGACGAGAACCCGAGGAGTGAGGCTAAAGCACGCCCTTCCTGGCGAGCAGTAACAATATCGCCATCCGATCTGATCGGCACGACGGCCTCGTCATTCACAAGTCCCACTTCATCCGCCACACGAGCTGGCTCTTTCACCCAGCCGCCGACTGGCTGCTATTTGGCTGCGGTCTTCCGCTTCGTCTTCCGATCCAGGTACGCCAGGCCCTCCTCCAAATCGAGTGCCGCAGGCACACCCTCAAGCGTCAAACCCAACTGGACCATCGCAAACGCCACTTCGGGCTGAATGCCGACGATGACGGTCTCGGCCCCGCGCAACCTGCTCATGTGGGACAGGTCGCGCAGCGTGCGGGCGGCGAAGGAATCCATCACGTCCAGGGTCGTGACGTCCACGATGACACCGCGGGAGCGGAACTCACCCACCTGCGCCACGAGCGCGTCCCGAAGTTTCTTCAAATCGTCGTCGGTGAGCGCCGCCTGGATGGTGGCGATCAGATAGTCCCGCTGCTTGAGGATCGGAACCGGCACGGTTCAGCCCCTCATCCCCTACGCAGGCTCCATCGTAATGGGGACGACCTTGTAGCCCTGCAGCCGCTCGGCCTCCTCGATACCCCCCTGCAGGTCGCCCACGGTATTCATCTTGCCCAAGTCTACACCAATATTAACGAGAGTTTGGGCAATTTCGGGCGACAATCCCGTGACGATCACGGTTGCGCCCAGGAGGCGAGAAGCCTCCACGGTCTGCACCAGGTGGTTCGCCACGGTAGCGTCCATGGCAGGGACACCCGTGATGTCCATGACCACGACCTTCGCGCGGTTGATGCGGATCCCTCTGAGCAACTGCTCCGTGAGCTGGCGCGCGCGCTGCGGGTCAATGATGCCGATGATCGGCAGGATGAGCAGCCGCTCCCGAACGGGCAACACCGGGGTCGAGAGCTCTCGGATCGCCTCCTGCTGCTGGCGAATGATCCGTTCCCGCTCCTGGACGAAACCGACGGCCACGGTGTTAGCAATACGGTTGGCGGCGGGCTCGTACGCGTCAAGAACGCGGCTGAAGTCCGCCGGATATTTCCCAAACAGCGACCGTGCCAGGACGTCGCGCAGGAGCAGCACAATACCCACGACTTCGTGGGTTTCCACCCCTCGAGGGATGATCCGCTCGGACAGGTTACGCGCGTATGTCTCCAGGGCTTCGATGGATCCCGTCTCAAGCGCCTCGAGGTAGTTGTCGTACACGGCCGTGGCCTCGGCGAAGACCTCCTCCGGGGTCATCGCTGTCAGCAACTTGGCCTCGGTGATGCGCCGCGCCCATTCCTCGCGCAGTTGAGTCCGGTTCTCTCGGAGGTGAGCCACCAGCTCCCGAAGTAACGCCGTCGTTGACTCGAGGGCGAGCGGAGCGATCACCGATCGGGTGGTTCGCGTGTCAGCCATAGCTTTCCCCCTTAAGCCAGGTCCTCGGGTGGCCCTGGCGCGCTAAGCTCGGCCTGTCCGCCTCCACGGAACCATCGAGAGCCCCACTGATTCGAGACCCCCATGGCCAATCTGTCAGGCGCGGAAGGAGACGGCTGGCGGAATGTGGGGGCCCCATGGCATCTGGCTCCGGGGAGGAGTTAAAACGGATGCCCCCATTCAATCCGTCTACCCCAATCTTATACCTTTGGATCTTCCAAGAGGGACGCATGCTCAAAGATATGAGCGACAGTGTATCTATAATAGGTGGGGGAGAAATCAGGTAAATACCTGAATTCGGATTCGGAAAACACCTGAGATGCCGGGTTACTTCAGGCCGGGTTCGAGGGCGTCACCTGGGCGCTCGCCTCGCCCGATGTGCTCCGGCCCTCACTTATGAGTTACTACGTCAGGACCGGCCGGGGAAGGCTGCTAGGCCGTCGCCCCGCTCACGAACCGCCAGTCGAAGGCTTGCACCTGGAGAACGTCCAGCGTCGCTTCGAGCCGATCGAGGGAGACGGGCTTCCGCAGGACGTCGAGAGCGCCGAGCCGGAGGCACTGCCCGGCCTCTTCCTCCGTGGCCATTCCCGATACCACCACGGAGGGCAGCGCCGGCCGGCGGTCCTTGAGGAGCCGGAGGAGCTCCACGCCGCTCATCCCGGGCAGGTAAAGATCCACAATCATCGCGTCGGGATGGAAGCGGTCGAGCATTTCGAGCCCGACCTCGGCGCTCCCCGCGAGGAGCGCCTCGTGGCCCTGCGAGCGGAGGAAGTCGGAGAAGACCTCCGCCACCGGTTTCTCATCTTCGACGACCAGCACCTTGAGCGGCTGCTTTGGCATCAGGGAATTCACCACCCTCCGGATGCGCTCGAAGGAGGGTTGATCCAGATCGATGAAGGAGAACGCCAGGCCGTTGGGATCCTTGCGGACCGTCAGCGAAGAGGCGGCGATCCCGGGCTCCCCGTCCGGAAGCTTGAAGTTGAGGCGAACCCGGCGGCCCGGCTGCAGGTTGGCGTCGGTCTTCACCTTCAAGCCACCCGGACTCAGGTTGACGGATTCCCCGTGCCACGTCCGGCCGGCGGTGTCCTCCAGCCGGACCGGAAAACTGATCTCAACCCTTGGATATCTTCGGCGTCCTAGCATTGTGTTCACCCCCGCCCGGAAAAGAGCAATCGGCGTACCAAGGGGGGGCGTCCCCCGGGGGAGGTGGAAAACACCTGAAATTCCATTCCATTCTCGGACAATCCGGCGTGGGTCCGAGCGCGAGGGGAGGTGCGCGTTGACGGCATTTCGTCATGCGCGTGTCAGCCTGTCCCTTGCCTTGGTCGCGCCGTTCGCGCTAACCTGGCTTTAATGCTGAGCGTCCGGCTGCTACTCGCCCTGCTCTTCTTTTCCGCCGAAACGGCCGGGGCGGCCCCGGCGTTTCCATGGCAATCGTTCCGGGCCATTGCCCAGGAGCCCATGGTCGGCGAGGTCAACCTCTGCGCCCCCGGGAATCCCCGAACCCGCGTCACCGCCTTCTTCATCCACCGGCCCATGGGTTTTTACCGCTTGTGGGCCATGATCCACGGGCGGGAATGGATGGCGGTCAGCTACGACGGAGACGCTCGGCCGGAGTGGGTCTGGCGCGGCACCTGGGCCGGAGACGTCCTCACGGTCACGTCGGTCTCGCCGTATGACCGTTACGCGCACGCGTCGGCCTGCGAGGTCCTCTTCGGAAGTATCTAGGCTGAAAGGCTCGGGGAAACGCTCAGCACCCGCGCGTGGCTTCGGGCTCGTAATCCTTCAGTTTGTAGGTCGTCGCGAAGTTGTCCTCCCAGATCTCCAGCGAGGGCCGGCCCAGCCGGTCCTGGCCGTCAAAGGCGACGACGGTCGCCCGCCTCACGAACTCCGGGGCGCCGATCCGCCTGGCCAGGAAGGCCCGAACCGCGGCCTTGTCGGCGAACACGCCGAGCGTCTCTGCTTTCTGCCCCTCTCCGGACCGCGCGGTCGGCTTGAGCCAGGTGAGGATCACCGAGTAGCCGGTCAACGCCGGGCTGGAAAAGATCTCGGCGTCGGCTGCCAGCTGCCGGAGGAGATCCACGCCGTGGCGGGAGAACATGGCCGAGGCGCGCCGCGTCTGGGAGAGGGCCGTGAACTCCGGCGTGATCTTCTGGTCCACCCAGACCCAGATGTTCAGGTAGCGGTCGTCGCCCGGAGCCCCAGCGGGGCGGGTGAAGCCCAGCCCGCCCTTGTGCACGTCGAGCCACGGCCGGCAGTGATAGACCCGGTCGTAGATCTGACGGAGCTTCGGCTCGAACGCCGTCCCCAGGGTCTTCCCCTTCTCCGTGGTGTACCGGTCGAGGGGCGCGATGGCCTCCTCGGGCGGAGCGGCGGCGGCCCCGCTCGCGAGGGCCAGGACGATCAGGAGCGCGAGGCGCTTCACTGGCCCTTCACCAGGAAGTGTGCGCGCCGGTTCTGGGCCCAGCACGCCTCGTTGCGCTCCGAGCAGGACGGGCGCTCCTTGCCGTAGCTGACCAGCGTGAACCGATCCGCCGCGAGCCCCCGGGCGAGGAGGTAGTTCAGCGTGGCCTTGGCCCGGCGCTCGCCAAGGGCCAGGTTGTACTCGTTGGTGCCGCGCTCGTCCGCGTGGCCCTCCACCAGGATCAGATACTCCGGGTTGGCCTTCATCCAGGCCGTGTTGGCGTCCAGAATCTCGACGTCCGCCGGCCGGATCTCGTACTTGTCGAAGTCGAAGTGAACGTCCTTGAGGGCCTCGATGGCGGTGAATTCCTGCGGGGGAGGCGGCAAGACCGGCATGGGCGGTGGAGCCGGCGCCGGCGCTGTTTCCGCGACAGGCGTGATCGGTGCCTCGACGGGAGCCGCCGGCGGGGGCGGCGGGGTCCACAGCGCGACGACAGGAGCCGGCGCTCCCGGCGCGGGAGTGGCAGCCGCCAGCGTGACCGTCGGCGCGTGCTTCGCGCAGCCCATCAGGACGAGGACCAGAACCGGCACGAAGAAAACGAGACTCCACCGTCGCTGCACCATGGCGTCGTCCTCCCTTGCCCCTTCGAGGGAGCAACTTCGCTGCCAATCTCATCGAGGGCGCAAGTCGGCCCCAGCTTTGGAAAAAATAAGGGCCAGCAGCCACTGTCAGGTTTGCAATCGTCAGACGGCACGCCGGAACACTGTCAGTGAGCGGACAGGGCAGGACGGTCCAAGACGCAAGGCGAGCCTCTAACGTGCATTATTCACGAACGGCGATGGCGCGACCGGGCGGGTGGCGTAGGGTGCAGCCCCCACGGGGCCGCGCGCAGTGGGCCCCCCTCGTCCCGTCCGCCGCGCGCAGCGCGGCGTTCGGGCGAGTGGGTGTCGGAGCCGGACCCGCGGGGGCTGTGCCCTGAGACAGGCCCCGCCCGCTACACTCGACCATGGTTCGTGAATAATGAAGGCTAGCGGGAACCGAGGTCCGGCCGGTCAGCGCGGCCGCGCACCTCGGCGAAGACCTCCTTCGCCGTGAGCATGGCCTCGCGGATCAGCGGCACGCCGACGTAGCCGCAGAGGAGCAGCAGGACCTCGACCAGCTCGTCCTCGGTCCATCCCTGGCGGAGCGCCATGCGCAGGTGGATCCCTAGTTCGGGGGTGCGGCCCGTGGCGGCGTCGGACACCACGCAGACGAGAGTTCGGGTCTTCAGATCCAGCCCCGGCCGATTCCACAGCGCGCCGAAGACGGTCTCGGTCGCCACGTCGATGAATTTCTTCATGATGGGGTCGGCGTAGACGGTCTGGTTCAGGCGCTCCACGTACGCGTCGCCCATGAGGGTGCGCCGCAGCTCGCGGCCCTTCCGGTAGGTCTCGCTCTCGGCCATGGCCGGTCTCCTTTGCGCGGGTTGGGAGTCCCCCCTATGATATCCTCCCGGGAAAGCCAAAGGAGGCCCATGACCGTCGCGCTCGGCATGTTCACGATGCCGTTCCACCACCCCACCCGGGACCGCGTGGCGGTCCTCGAGGAGGACCAGGAGGCGATCGTCCTGGCCGACCGCCTGGGCTTCACCGAAGTGTACGTCGGCGAGCACTTCTCGTCGGGGAGCGAGCCGGTCACCTCCCCCCTGATCTTCCTGGCCACCCTCATCAACCGCACGAAGCAGATCCGGCTGGGGACGGGGGTCATCAACCTCCCCCAGCTCCATCCGGCCACGGTGGCGGCCTCCTGCGCCATGTTCGACCACCTCTGCCGCGGCCGCTTCATCATGGGCATCGGACCGGGCGGCCTGGTCAGCGACCTCGAGCTCTTCAGCGTGGGGGCGGCGGAGCTGCGGCCCAAGATGGTCCTCGAGTCCCTCGACATGATCCTCACGCTCTGGGCCCAGGACCCGCCCTACGAGATCGAGGGCCAGTTCTGGAAGATCTCGCTCAAGGACAACATCTGGCCGGAGTTCAAGGTGGGGTACATGGGCCGGCCCTACCAGAAGCCCCACCCGCCCATCGCGCTTTCGCTGGTCACCCCCAACTCGTCGAGCGCCCGCACCGCCGGCGAGCGCGGCTGGATCCCGGTCTCGGGGAACTTCTTCCACTCCCGGTATCTCCGGGGCCACTGGGAGATGTACGCGGCGGGCTCGGAGGCGGCGGGCCGCCGGCCCGATCCCTCGGTCTGGCGCGTCTCCCGGAGCGTGCTGGTCACCGAGACCGACCGCGAGGCCGAGGACTACCTGGCCGACCCCGACAGCGCCCTCTCCTACTACTACCGGTTCTTCGTCCACAGCTTCGCCCATGGCCGCAAGGCGCTCTTCATGCTCAAGCCCGACCTGGAAGTGCCCGACGAGGACGTGACCGTGGACACGGTCAAGCGCGGCCTGATCCTCGCGGGGAGCCCCCGGCGTGTGCTCGACCAGCTCGTCGCGCTGCGCGACCAGACGGGCCACTTCGGGACGCTGCTCATGGCCGGCCACGACTGGGACCGGCCCAGCCTCTGGCGCCGCTCGATGGAGCTGCTCGCGACGGCGGTCATGCCCCGGTTCGCGCAGCACGCCGAGGCGACGCGGGCCAATCCGTAGGACGCAGGACACGCGATGTCACGCCACCGCAGGAGGACGACATGGCTCAGCTGAGGATCCCCCTGGACGCCAAGCGGTTCGCCACCGGCCTGACCTGGAAGGACTACCTGGCTCAGATGGGCGACACCCGGGCCCGCACCGAGGACAACTACGCCAAGTCGGTGCTGGCCGAGGACGAGCGGACGTTCTTCAGCGGCCTCGGCGACGTGCGGTACGCGCTGATGCTCGCCGAGAACTGGTGCGGGGACGTCCATCGCAACTCACCGCTCCTCGCCCGCATCTGCGAGGCGATGCCGAACTGCGAGCTGCGCGTGTTCTTCCGCGATGAGAACCTCGACCTCGCGGACTGCTTCCTGAACAACGGCTACCGGTCCATCCCGGTCCTGGTCTTCTTCGACAGAGACTGGAACGAGATCGGCCGCTGGATCGAGCGGGCGCACGGCGCGACGGCCAAGGTCGTCAGCATCCGCGCCAGGACCCTCGACGCGGCTCCTCCCGACAAGCAGGACGCGGCGCTGGCCGAGTACCGGCAGCAGGTCCAGGCGGAATACGACCTTCCCGGCGGTCCGCTCTGGCGCGCCGCCGCGAGCGAGGTGCGGGCGGTGCTGGAGACACGGCTCGGACTCGCGGCCAAGAAGTAGCCGCGCGGGCAGCAGTCGGGAACCCGGGGGAAGCCATGGTGGGGCGTGAGATCTCCGACCGGCGCGGGCAGGATGTCGGCAACATCGCCGCCCTCGAACACGTCAACGTGCGCATCCCCGACCAGCTCGCCGCCACCCTATTCTACGTGCTCGGCCTCGGTCTCACCCGCGATCCCTACCTGATGGTCGGCCTCGACAACATGTGGATCAACGTGGGGCAGCAGCAGTTCCACCTCCCGACGGGCCGTCCCCAGGTCCTGCGCGGGACGATCGGCGTCGTGGTGCCCAACCTGGGCGCCCTCGTCTCGCGCTTCGCCGCCGTCCGGGAGCGGCTCGCGGGCACCGCCTTCGCCTACGCCGTGGAGGACGAGCACGTGCTGGTCACGTGCCCGTGGGGGAACCGAATCCGGTGCCACGCCCCCGGCCCCGAGTTCGGCGATCTGACGCTCGGCCTCCCGTACGTCGAGTTCCCCGTCGCCCCCGGCCACGCGGAGGGGATCGGGCGCTTCTACCGGACGGTCTTCGGGGCGCCGGCGACGGTCGTCACCGAGGGGCCGAGCGCGCTCGCGCGCGTGCGCGTGGGCCGGGGGCAGGAACTGGTCTTCCGCGAGACCGCTGAGAGCCCGGCCTCCTACGACGGCCACCACATCGCCATCTACGTGACCGACTTCTCCGGTCCGCATCGCTTCCTGGTCCGGCACGATCTCGTGACCGAGGAGAGCAACGAGCACCAGTACCGCTTCCAGGCGATCGTGGATCCCGACACCCGCCGCCCGCTCTTCGAGGTCGAGCACGAGGTGCGGAGTCTGACGCACCCCATGTACCTGCGGCCGCTGGTCAACCGGAATCCCTCGCAGACCCAACGCGCCTACGCCCGCGGGCGCGACGCCTTCGTCCCGGGGATGGAGTAAACCTCGGAGGGGGGCTTCAGGCCGCCGGGACGACGCGGCTGCGGAGGACGCCGATCGCGTCGTTCTCCACCTCCACCAGGTCGCCCGCTTGGAGCGCGGGCTCCGTCGGCCCGTCGCATCCGAACCAGATCACGTCGCCCGGATGGAGGGTGAGGTAGCGCGTCATCCGGGCGATGTACTGGCGCACGCCGAAGATCATCGCTCCCGTATCGTACTCCGAGACCAGCCGGCCGTTGAGGCGCACCCGGATCCGCTGCGTCATGGGATCCAGATCCGTCTCGATGACCGGACCCATCGGCTTGAACGTGTCGGTGTTCTTGGCGCGCCAGAGCGTCCGGTCGCTCTGCTGCCACGCGCGCTCGCTGACGTCGTTGCCCAGCGTGTAGCCCAGGAGGCAGCCCAGCGCCTCGTCTTCCGCGAGATGCTTGGCCCGGCGCCCCACCACGGCGACCAGCTCGCCCTCGAACTCGACCGGCCCCGGCGAGTCCCCGGGGATGACGATGTCGGCGCCCGCGGGCACGAGGGCATTCGGCGACCGGTAGCCGACATCGGGCTGGGCCGGGACAGCCACCTTGAGGTGGTGGCGCTGGGCGGCCCACTCGATGTGGCCGCGGTAGTTGAGACCGACGGCGTAGAAGTTCTGGGGGATGACGGGGACGAGCAGGGTGACGCGGGCGAGCGCGTGGCGGCGGCCCGTCGGCGCCCAGGTCTCGAAGGGCGAGCCCTCGACGGCGACGACCTCGTCGCCCTCCACGATGCCGAAGGCCGCCCGGCCGCCCACCTCGAACCGGCACCACTTCACGGTCTAGAGGTGAGGCTTCAGGAGGGCCTGGCGCAGGCCCTCGACCTGGGCGTGGAACGGCGCGCCGCGGGGGGCCGTCATCGGGGTCTGCTCGGCGAGCGTCGTCCAGAGCTCGACGAGCAGCGGGCCTTCCTCCCCGAGGATGCTCGGCAGGCACCGCTGGAGCTCGCCGAGGTCTCGCACGGCATACGCCTCCCGGTAGCCTGCGCCCTTCGCCATCGTCACGAAGTCCACGATGAGTCCACCCGGGATCTCCTGGGAGCCCGACGTGTGGTACACGCCGTTCTTGAACACGAGGTGCGCCAGGTTGCGCGGCCGGGCGCCGGCGATCGTCGCCAGCGAGCCGAGCTGCATCAGGAGCGAACCGTCGCCGTCGAAGACGATCACGCGCCGCTCCGGCCGTGCGAGCGCGAGACCCAGCCCGAGAGCGGACGCCCCGCCCATGAAGCCGACGCACGTCACCGAGAGGTCCTCGGGGGCGATCGCCCGCCAGGCGGGCGCCGTGGTCATGGTGGGCACGCAGATCGCGTCCCCGCGGGCGGCCGCGATCGCGCGCAGCGCGTCTTCGGGCTTCATCGCCCTCTCAGGCGGTCGGCATCCCGACGAGCACGCCCGCCGGCCCCCGCCGTTCGCGGCTCAGGCGGAAGTACTGGCCGATCAGGCGGAGGTCGTCGGGACCCTCGAGGCGCGCGTGCGGCACGCCGAAGGTGTCCAGCAGCGGCTCGCAGTAGCGCACCATCGAGTGCCGCGACTCGCGCGGCTCCCTGTCCGTCTCGCGCGACAGGAGCCCAATCATGTAGAAGATCGGCACCTGCCCGTCGATGGCGACGCCGCGCAGCGTGTTCACCGAGGCGTAGAGCCCCGCGTGCTGGATCATCAGCACGCACGGCTCGCCGCCGATCCAGAGTCCGGCGGCGACGGCGTTGGCCTCGTCCTCGGTGGCCAGGGTGAGCACGCGAATGGCCGGCTCCTTGTCGAGCGCGGCCAGCACCGTGCGCTGGTGGGTGTCGGGGACGCTCAGGACCCAGCCGAGGTGGTCGTGGCGCGGCGGCTCGGTCACCTCCGCGGCGAGCGCCGCCCGCGCCTCGCGGAAGGTGTCCCGGAGCGTCTCGACGATCAGGGATGCGGGGATCGACTCCGGCATGGCCCGCCTACTCTACCACATCCACGGCGACCCGGGCCTTGACAGGCCCGCATCGCCGCCGTACCCTTCAGCGGGCCGGGAGGCGAATATGCCCGTCTTGCGAGCGACGCACCTCGAGACCGTGACCCGCGAGGTCCTCAAGGCCGCCGGCACGCCCGACGCCGAGGCCCGCATCGTCGCCGAGGGCCTCGTGTCGGCCAACCTGGCCGGCCACGACTCCCACGGCGTCATCCAGCTCCCCATCTACGTGGATCGGATCAAGCGCGGCCACATCGTGCCGGGCGCGCCCATCGAGATCGAGCGCGAGACGCCCACCACGGCGCGCGTCAAGGGCAACTGGGGGTTCGGCTTCGTCGTCGCCCGCCGGGCCGCCGAGCTGGCGATCGCCAAGGCCAAGCAGCACCACCTCGCGGCGGTGACGATTTACCAGCAGAGCCACATCGGCCGCCTCGCCCCCTACCCGCTCCTGGCCCTCGGCGAAGGCCTGGCCGCGATCATGTTCACCGACTCCGGCCGGAGCCCGAAGGTGGTCGCCCCCTTCGGGGGCCGGGCGTCGCGCCTGGGGACGAACCCCCTCTGCATCGCCGTCCCCTCCAACGAGCCCACCCCGGTCTTCATCGACATGGCGACCTGCTCGGTCGCCGGCAACAAGCTCCTGATCGCCCAGAACCGCGGCGACCACATCCCGCTCGGCTGGCTCATCGATGCCGACGGCACCCCCACCACCGATCCCGCCGTCTACCGCCGGGGGAGCGCTTCTGCCCCTCGGGGGTGAGCAGGGGCACAAGGGCTACGGGCTCGGCTTCATGGGCGAGGTGTTCTCGGGGATCCTCCCCACGCTCGGCTTCGGCCACGACCCCGAGGGCAAGCACAACGACGGCTGCTTCTACCTCTGCTGGCAGATCGAGGCCTTCATGCCGCTCGCCGAGTTCAAGCGACAGGTGAGCGACTTCATCGCCTACATCAAGACCTCGCCGCCCGCCAGGGGCTTCTCCGAGGTCCTTCATCCCGGCGAGTCCGAGTACCGCACGGAGCAGAAGCGCCGTCGCGACGGGATCGAGGTGGAGGACGCGACCTGGCAAGCCATCGAGGCACTGATCGGGGAGTACAAGCTGGACCGGGCCACGATCAAGTCCGTCGAATCCTGAGCGACAGGAGGAACCGTATGCCCAGCCTGGACGACCACCGGCTCGCGATGCCACTCGGCGAGGCGATCTTCACCCAGCGGTCGATCCGCCGCTTCCGCCCTACCCCGATCCCGGTGGAGGACCTGCGCCTCATCGTGGAGGCGGCGGTGCGCGCACCGAACGGTGGCAACCGTCAGATCGCCCGCTTCCTGGTCGTGACCGACCGCGCGCGCATCCGGGAGTTCGGCGCGCTCTACCGCTAGGCCTGGTGGGCCAAGCGCCGGGACGAGGGCCACGCCTGGAAGGGCATCGACGACATCCCCCCCGGGGAGAAGACCCACCGGGCGGCGGCGCGGCTCGCGGACGAGATGAAGGACGTGCCGTGCGTGGTCTTCGCCCTTGCGATGCCGCCCGGGCCGGCGAACTCCGTCATCCCGGCGGCCCAGAACCTGATGCTCGCCGCCCGCGCCCTCGGCATCGGGTCGGTGCCGACCACGCTCCACCCGAGCGTCATGGACCGCTTCCAGGCCATGTTCGGGATTCCGAAGGACGTCGCCTTCCACTTCTGCATCCCGCTCGGGTACCCCCAGGGGACGTTCGGCCCCAACGTGCGGCGGCCGACGGCGGAGACGACGTCCCTCGACCGCTGGGGCGGCGCCGTGCCGTGGGCGTGACGATGATCAACCGGATCCGGGATCGGGTGAACGCGAACGCGGCGCTCGTCCGCCGCGGGCAGTATGTCAGCCTGGCGTTCCTCCTCGGCGTCGGAGAGGAGGACTACCTGGTCACGATCGACAAGGGCCGGGTCTCGTCGGTCGAGCCGCGGCGGCTCGCCACGGTGACGGGCCGCTTCACGATTCGCGCGGCGAAGACAGTCTGGGACGAGTTCTGGAAGCCCGTGCCGAAGCGGAACCACCACGACCTCTGGGCGATGCTCGCGGCCGGGATCGCGAAGATCGATGGCGACCTGCTGCCGCTGATGCAGAACTTACAGTACTTCAAGGACGTGCTGGCCGCGCCGCGGCCGCCGCGGGAGGGCTGACGCCATGCCGGAGTTCGAGCCGATCGTCGGGCGCTACGTCAGGCTGAACGTGGCGGGGGACGACTGCCGCATCCACGTCGAGGAAGCGGGCCGGGGCATCCCCCTCGTCTGCCTGCACACCGCCGGCGCCGACACCCGGCAGTACCGCCATCTCATGTGCGATCCCGCGATCACCGACCACTACCGGGTCATCGCCTTCGACTTGCCGTGGCACGGCAAATCGAACCCGCCCCTCGGCTGGCGCGACCGCGAGTACCGGCTGACGACGGACCTCTACGTGGAGACGATCCGGGCTTTCTGCCGGGCGATGGCGCTCGCGCGGCCCGTCGTCATGGGCTGCTCCATGGGGGGGCGCGTGGTGCTGCACCTGGCGTTGAAGCACCCCGACGAGCTCCGCGCGGTGATCGCGCTCGAGGGGGCGGATCGGGTCGAGCCCTATTACGAGCTGGACTGGCTGCACCGCCCGGACGTCCATGGGGGCGAGGTGTGCGCCGCCTTCGTCTCGGGCCAGGTCGCGCCGCAGAGCCCCGACGAATACCGGTGGGAGACGCTCTGGCTCTACATGCAGAGCGGGCCCGGCGTCTTCAAGGGCGACCTGTACTTCTACTGGTACGATGGCCACTTCGATGACCGCTCGCCGAAGATCGACACCGCGCGCTGCCCGGTCTACCTGCTTTCCGGTGAGTACGATTCCTCCTGCACGCCCGAGCGCACCGAGGCGACCGCGTCCCGGATCAAGGGGTCGAAGGCCACGGTGATGGAGGGCATCGGGCACTTCCCCATGTCGGAGAACCCGGCGCTGTTCCGGAAATACATCCTGCCCGTCCTGGACGAGATCCGCGGGACTGTCCGATAGCCGTCTCACGACGCTTCGTTCGCGAGCTCGCGACCTCTCATTCTCTTGACGAGCTCCTCGAAGGAAAAGGCGCGGATGATCTGATTGAACTGCGCGCGATAATTGCCGACCAGACCGACGGTCTCCACCAGCACGTCGTAGATCAGCCAGCGATCGCCCTGACGCATCATCCGATAGTCGATGGATACCTCCTTCCCTTGCTTCGTGAGGAACTTCGTCCGCACGATCGCCTGGCCGCCATCGACCGAATCGCCGGCGTAGGTAATCTGCTCGCCGCTATAGCGCTCGATGATCGAGATGTATGAGCGCTCAAGCAGATCGCGAAACAACCGCACAAACTCCTCGCGCTCGGCCTCCGTCCGCCCCCTCCAGTGGGGGCCCAGCGACCGCTTGGCCATCTCCCTCCAATCAAAGATGCCATCGCTGACCGCGCGGATCGTCCCGCGCCGTTCCGCGGTCTTGACCTCCCGCTTCAGCGCGGGGTCCTGGAGAATCCGGATCACGCGCTCCACCGCGGGCTTGAGCTGGTCGGTGGGCGGACCAGCCCACGCGCCTGGCACGGTGAACAGCACTGGCAGGGCGATCCCGATGAACCACGGACGAGACGTATTCATCGCACCCCTCCTGTCGAATGAAGATCGACCGCAGATTCGACATCCGCCAGGTCCTCATCTGTGGCGAGGACCTGGACGGCGACCATATCCGTCATCACGCGGGCCTCGTACACCAGGATCCGGGGGAGGCCCATGGCGGTCGCGCCGCGGACCGCCACCTCGACGGCCTCCCGAAAAGCGATCGCCACAGACTCGGGCGAGTAGTCCCGGAGGACCGCGGTCGTCTCTATCGACGCCACCCTCGCCTGGGCCGCGTCGGCGAATGACGACAGGAGCAAGAGGATCAAGATGAGCCGATTCAGGGTCCCCACGAATTGCCTCCTGCGATTCCTTCTCGGCCCGCGAGATGTCATCCTTCCCTCCTCATCCGCAGCCCCGATCCCGCCGCCAGTGCTTGCTTGGCTTTCAGGAATCGCTGGAGCTCCACAGTCGTCCGACGGTCGAGTCGGGTCCTCGGCTTCATTCCCACGCCCTCCTTTCCTGTTCTGCTCAACCGGAATGCACAGCGGGGGTTGACCCACTTCTTGCCTTCTTGGGGGAAAAGCCCGTGGAACACTTGGGCGGGGCGGATGGGTGCCCGCCTACCCGACCCCGTCCGGCAGGCCTACATCCTCTTTCGGCGCCTGACTCCTAACAACATTCCTATCTGCTACGCAGACCAGCCCAATCTCCGGGTTCGTGCCGTCGCACGGGAGTCAGCCCCTTCAGAAGCGATTGCAGGTCGTCTCCCTGGATCTGATGCCGGATGGGCTCCCCGTGCCCGCTCAGCCGCGCCGTCTCGTACGCCCCAACCCGCTCCGCCCGGCCCGTCGCCCCCAGCCCGTTCGCCACTTCCACCACGCCCGACAGCGTCGCCACCACCGTCTCGTCCGACCGGGCCGCGCCCCCGTGGATCCCTTCCGCGACCTCCCGCCCCGCCAGGAGCCCGAACGCTCTCCTGGGCACCGGCCGCTCTCCCGTCTCTACGATGAAGTCCGTCCCCCGCACCGACGCCACGGCATTCCGTGTC
>JACPSW010000060.1 GCA_016193045.1 Candidatus Rokuibacteriota bacterium
AAGCTGTGCTCCCGGGGACAATCTAGCGCGCATTATTCACGAACGGCGATGGCGCGACCGGGCGGGTGGCGCCCTGCGACAGGCCCCGCCCGCTACACTCGACCATGGTTCGTGAATAATGCAGGCTAGGAGGAGGGGCGGGCGGTCTTCTCCAACAGCTCGAGGAGGGCGCCGACGCGCTCGGCCGCCGCGCCTTCCGTCTGGCGGCTTGCGTCCCGGCTCCGGAAGAGCTCGTCGGTGATGTAAAACGCGGCGAGCACGGCGAGCTTCTGCGGGTCCTGCGGCCCGCCCTCGGCCTTGATCTGCTTGATGGTCTTCTCCACGTGGGCGACCAGGCGGCGGACGTACTCCGGGGTCGCGTCGCTCCGGATCGCGTATTTCTGGCCGAGGAGCTCGAACTCCACCCGGTTCTTCATACCTCGGAGGGGGGCTCCGCCCCCCTTCCGACACCTCCCCCCGGGGATTGCGCGGGCAAAGCCCGCGCTCGAAGCGCCCCGTCCAGGGTCGCTTGTCTCACGGCGCTTCCAGCTTGTCCAGTTCCTTCAGGATCGTGTCCACCTGGGCGAGGACATCCCTGCGCTCCTGGCGGAGCCGCACCAGCTCGGCGCGCTCCTCCGCCGACACGCCGGCCCGGGCACGCAGATCGTCCAGCTCGCGCGCCTGCTCGGCGACGCGCTTCTCCAGCGTGGCCCGCTCGGCCTTGAGCCGCGCGATGAGGTCCGCGGCGCGGCGGACCGCCTGCTCCAGCTGGGTCAGCCGGTCGCCCAGTCCCTCGGCCATCATGTTCCTCTCACGGCGATCCCGAACCGGTTCG
Source organism: Candidatus Rokuibacteriota bacterium (assembly GCA_016193045.1). Taxonomy (GTDB): domain Bacteria; phylum Methylomirabilota; class Methylomirabilia; order Rokubacteriales; family CSP1-6; genus CSP1-6. Next base: position 815 of record JACPSW010000060.1, read on the forward strand.
TCACGGTCTCGAGGATGGCGGCGTGCAGCGCGCTGACCTCCTCGTCCGTCAGCGTCCGGTCCTCAGCCTGGAAGGTGAGGCTCCACGCCACGCTCCTCATCCCCGGCTCGACACCCTTCCCCGCGTACACGTCAAACAAGGTCACGCTCTTGAGGAGCGCCCCGCCCCGCTGCCGGATCTCCCGCTCGACCTCTTCGACGGCCAGCGCCTGGGGCATCACGAAGGCGACGTCCCGCTGAACCGCGGGGAAGCGCGGCAGCGCCCGGTAGCGGACCCGCCGGGGCGGGAGCGCTCCCAGGCGGTCCAGCGACAGCTCGGCCAGAAAGACGGGACCGGCGAGATCATACCCCTCCTGGGGGCCGAGGGCGAGCTCCCCGAACCAGCCCACGGCCTCTCCGCCGACGACAAGCTCCGCGCTGCGCCCCGCCTCGAGGAAGGGCGAGGCGCTCCCCCGCACCTCGTACTCTTCCACGCCGAGGGAGGCCAGGACGTGCTCGGCCGCCCCCTTGGCGTCGTGGAGATCCACGGTGTCGCGCCCGGCATGCCACACCCGGCGCGACCGGAGGCCGGTGAGGGCGATACCGGCACGCACTTCCTCGCGCGCGAGGCCGTCGGGGCCGCCGGACCGGAACACGCGCCCGACCTCGAAGCAGCGGACGTCGGGGATCTGGCGGTGACGGTTGGTGGCCACCACTTCCAGCAGGCCGGGGACGAGCGAGGGGCGCAGGATCGAGCGTTCCCGGCTCAGCGGGTTCCTGAGCGTCATGAGGTCGGGGGAGGCCGGATCCCAGCCCAGGAGGCGGAGGCGCTCGGGGTCCACGAAACCGTAGGTGATCACTTCGCTGATCCCTGCGGCGGCGAGAGCCTGCCGGACCCGCGCCGCCCGCCGGAGCGTCGCGGGCTGGCGCACCAGCGCGAGGCTCCCGCCCGGGAGCGTGGAGGGAATGCGCTCGTAGCCCCAGACGCGGATCACCTCTTCCGCGAGATCGTCCTCCATGGAGACATCCCGGCGGAAGCTGGGCACCACGATATCCGGCGGCTCCTTGGCCTCGTCCACCGCGAAGCCCAGCCCCTGGAGGATGCGCACCACCTCCTCCCGGGGCGGGCAGATCCCGATCACCCGCTGGATCCGCTCCAGGCGGAGCGGGATCCGCGGGTGCGGGCGTGGGGATGGATAGACGTCGAGCACGCCTTTCGCCACGGTGCCGCCCGCGAGGTCGGCCATCAGCTGGGCGGCCCGGTCCAGGGCCTCCCGGAGACCCTCGATGTCGGCCCCCCGCTCGAAACGATACGCCGCATCCGTCACGAGCCCCAGGGCCCGGGAGGTCCGCCGGACGGAGGCCGGGTTGAAGTACGCGCTCTCGAGGAGAACGCTGGTGGTCTCCGCCGTCACCTCGGTATTGGCGCCGCCCATGACGCCGGCGAGGGCTATCGCTCTTTCGGGATCGGTGATGAGCAGCATGGACTCGGCGAGTTCGTGATCCTGGCCGTCCAGCGTGGTGAGGCGTTCGCCCGGGCGCGCGCGCCGCACGACGATCTTGCGCTGGGCGAGCGTGTCGGAGTCGAAGGCATGGAGGGGGTGGCCCAGCTCCCACAGCACGTAGTTGGTCACGTCCACGAGGTTGTTGATGGGGCGGAGCCCGACGGCCCGGAGGCGCTGGGCGAGCCACGGAGGCGAGGGGGCGACCGTAAGCCCGGTGATGAGGCGCGCGGCGTAGCGGGGGCAGAGAAGGGGGTCCTCGACCTCGACGGCGGCCAGCGTCGCGATGTCCGCGTCGCCCTCCTTGACGGCGATCGCCGGGAAGCGGAACGGCGCTCCTGTCAGCGCGGCGATCTCCCGCGCCACGCCGACCACTGACAGACAGTCAGGCCGGTTGGGAGTCACCTCGACCGCCAGAATCCAATCATCCAGCCCGAGGGAGGTCACGAGGTCGCTGCCCAGCGGCGCGTCGGCCGCCAGGAGGAGAATGCCGTCGGCGTCGTCGCCGATCCCCAGCTCCTTCTCCGAGCAGAGCATCCCCTCGGAGAGCACACCCCGCTTCCTGACGGCCTGGACCTGCCGGCCGCCCGGAAGCGCGGCCCCCGGAGGCGCAAACGCCGCCCGGACACCGACCGCCACGTTGGGAGCGCCGCACACCACGGTGAAGTGCCGGTCCGCCGTCGCCACCCGGCACACGCCGTGCTTCTCGATCGCCTCCACCTCCCCCACCACGACCCCGGAGAGCCCGGCCACGAGGGGCGCGGCCTCGGCCACCTCGATGCCGGCGTTCGTCAAACGATCCGCAACGGCCGGCGGGGAGAGGTCCGTCTCGACGAACTCCTTGAGCCACCGATAGCTGACTTTCATGTCGACGGCGAATTCGAAGAAGCGACAAACTCTTGGGGGTTGGCCGCCTTCATGCGGCCACTCTAGCGGAGCCCTCCCGGGGTGTCAACTTCACGACCGCGACGTATCCGTCCGCTTTGTCCTTGACAGGTTCTGCATTCGCCCCGTATCCTGCCGGAGCAACATCGCATGAGGGCACAGCATGAGGGCACCACTCGTCGCCCTGGCGATCCTTTTCCTCGTCGGCGCCGACCCGCACGCGGCCAAGGGTGCCGATGCGCCCGGCCCGCCCGACGCCGCGGATCGCCCCTGGTCCATCACGCTGTACGGGGGCCGCTACACGGACAACACGATGGAAGACCTGTTCACGAAATTCTCGCCGGACTGGGAGGACTCCTATATCGGCACCCTGGCGCTGGCGCGGGAGTTCGCCGCCCTCACCAGGCACATCCGCTTCGAGGTCGAAGGACAGGTGGTGAAGCATTTTTCACGACAGGACCACTGGGAGTTCAATGCCCTGGTGCTCGGCCGGTGGGTGACCTTTCCCTGGAATGCCTACGTGTACACGACGTTCGCCGTGGGGGAGGGGCTGTCCTACGCCACCGAAGTTCCACGACTGGAAGTCGAGCACAACGACAAGTCCCACCGTTTGCTGGACTATCTCGCGTTCGAGCTGTCCTTCTCCCCTCCCCGGCATCGGGAGTGGGCCCTCGTCACCCGCATTCATCACCGCTCCGGCGTATTCGGCCTCTTCGGCCAGCGGGAAGGATCCAACGTGCTGGCCGCGGGCCTGAGGTACCGCTTCTAGCCCGGACTATTCACGAACGGCGCGCGCGCGACCGGGCGGGTGGCGCGGGGTGCGGGCCCGCGGGACGGGCGGAGTGGGACCCCCTCGCCCCGTCCGCAGCTCACCTGAGCTGCGTTCGGGCGAGCGGGTGACGGAGCGCGGCCAGCGGGGCTGCACCCCACGACAGGACCCGCCCACCACGCCGATGTGCGTTCATGAATGAATAATCCGCGTTAGCGCGCGACGGCTCTAGGCCCGGAACTGGGTGAGGAAGCGGAGGTCGTTCTCGAAGAAGAGGCGGATGTCGTCGATCCCGTACTTGAGCATGGCGATCCGCTCCACGCCCATACCGAAGGCCCACCCCGTGACCTCTTCGGGGTCGTAGCCCACGTTCCTGAGCACCTGGGGATGCACCATCCCCGAGCCGAGGATCTCCAGCCAGCCCGACTGCTTGCACACCCGGCACCCCTCGCCGCCGCAGAGGAAGCAGCGCACGTCCACCTCGGCCGAGGGCTCGGTGAAGGGAAAGAAGCTCGGGCGGAAGCGGATCGTCGTGCGCGGGCCGAACATCTCGCGGGCGAACAGCTCGAGGGTGCCCTTGAGATCGCCCATGGAGATGTTGCGGTCCACGGCGAGCCCCTCCACCTGGTGGAACATCGGCGAGTGGGTGATGTCGGCGTCGCGGCGGTAGACCTTCCCGGGGCAGATGATCCTGACCGGCGGCGGCTGCGCCTGCATCGTCCGGATCTGAACGGGCGACGTGTGGGTGCGGAGCAGCACGTCCTCGGACAGGTAAAAGGTGTCCTGCATGTCCCGGGCGGGGTGATCCCTGGGGATGTTGAGCGCCTCGAAGTTGTAGAAGTCCGACTCCACCTCCGGCCCCTCGGCGACGGCGAAGCCCAGCCCCAGGAAGATCTCGATGACCTCGTCCTGGACGAGGGTGAGCGGGTGCAGCGTGCCGGGGCTGGGACGGCGCCCGGGGAGCGTGAGATCCACCCGCTGGGATTCGAGATCGCGCCGGCGCTCGGCCGCTTTCAGCTCGACCAGGCGCTCGCCCAGGAGCGTCTCGATCTCGGCCTTGGCCAGGTTCGCCTCGCGCCCCACCTCGGGGCGCTCGGCGATGGGGATCGACGGGAGGGAGCGGAGGAACTGGGTGAGGATGCCCTGCCGGCCCAGGTACTTCACGCGCACCTGCTCGAGGTCGGCGCTCGACTTCGCCCGGGCCGCCTCGCCGCGGGCTCCCTTCAGGATCTCGCCGACGCCCTTATCGGCCACCCTCGGCCTTCGCGGCCTCGGCCAGCTTGGCGAACGCCGCCGGGTCCTGTGTCGCCAGCTCGGCCAGGATCTTCCGGTCGAGACCGACGCCCGCCCTCTTGAGCCCGCTCATGAGCGCCGAGTACGACAGCCCCAGCCCCCGGGCGGCGGCATTGATGCGGATGATCCAGAGCGACCGGAAGCGGCGCTTCTTCTGGCGCCGGTCGCGGTACGCGAAGACCCCCGCGCGGAGCGTCGTTTCCTTCGCCGTCTCGAAGAGGCGGCGCCGCCCCCCCACGTACCCTTTGGCCTGCTTGAGGATCTTCTTGCGGCGGCGGCGGGTCTTGGGCCCGCCCTTGGCTCGTGGCATGGACTAACTCCTTTGGGTTATAGGTAGGGCAGGAGACGCCGGATCCGGCGGGCGTCTTCCTTGGACACCAGCGCGCCCTGCCGGAGTCGGCGCCGTCGCTTCGGCGACTTCCACTCCAGCAGATGGCTCTTCCAGCCCTTCCGGCGCTTGATCTTGCCCGAGGCGGTCGCCTTGAACCGCTTGGACGCGCCCCGCTTCGATTTCATCTTCGGCATCGACGCTCTCCTATTTCCGCGTCTTCGCAGAAAGGATCATCGTGAGCATCCGCCCCTCCAGCCGCGGGTGGTGCTCGATCACCGCGAGATCCGAGACGGTCTCGGCCATCCGGTTCAGGAGCTTCCAGCCGAGCTCGGTGTGGGCCATCTCCCGCCCCTTGAACCGCACGGTCACCTTCGCCTTGTGGCCGTCCTCGAGGAAGCGGCGGACGTGCTTGGCCTTGAAGTCGAAGTCGTGGACGTCGGTCTTCGGCCCCATCTTGACTTCCTTCACCAGGATGATCGTCTGCTTCTTCCGCGCTTCTTTCTGCCGCCGGGCCTGGAGGTATTTGTACTTGCCGAAGTCCATGATACGGCAGACCGGCGGGGTGGCCTCGGGAGCGACTTCTACCAGGTCCAGGCCGCGCTGCTGCGCCTGCTCCAGCGCTTGGCTGATGGGCAGCACGCCCAGCTGCTCGCCCTCCGGGCTGACGACCCGGACCTCTCGGACGCGAATGCCCTCGTTGATGCGGATTTCTTTTGACTGGATCGTCGTCCTCCTTCGCGGGCTCTCGTTCGTCTAGGAGCGGCCCACGGTTAATGTGACCGACCGGCTCGCGATCTCCGCCGCGAGGCCCGCGAGGAGTCCGTCCACGGCCACCACGCCCGCGTCCCCGTCCGTGCGCCGGCGGAGGCTGACCGTCCCGTCCTGGCTCTCGCGCGCCCCGACGATCAGCATGTAGGGAATCTTCTGGAGCTGAGCCTCGCGGATGCGGTAGTTGAGCTTCTCGTTGCGGTCGTCCAGCTCCACCCGGATCCCCGCCTCCCTCAGGCGCTCGAAGACCGACCGGCCGTAGGCGGCGATCTTCTCGCTGACCGGGAGCACCCGCGCCTGCACCGGGGAGAGCCACGTGGGAAACGCCCCCGCGAAATGCTCGGTGAGGATCCCCACGAAGCGCTCGAACGAGCCGTAGATCGCCCGGTGGATCGCCACCGGCCGCTTGGGCTGGCCGTCGGCGTCGATGTACTCGAGGGCGAAACGCTCCGGCAGCATCACGAAGTCCAGCTGGATCGTCGCCAGCTGCCAGTCGCGGCCGAGGACGTCGGAGATCACCACGTCGATCTTGGGGCCGTAGAAGGCGCCCTCACCCGCCCGGACCTCATAGGCCAGATCGCGCTTGGCGAGCGCGTCCTGGAGCGCCGCCTCGGCCTGCTGCCAGAGCGCCGGGTCCCCCATGGCCTTGTCCGGCTTCGTGGAGAGGAGGAAGCGCGGCTCGAAGCCGAAGACGCCGTAGAGCAGCTGAACGATCTCGATGACGCTCGTGATCTCCGCCTGGAGCTGGTCGGGGCGGCAGTAGATGTGGGCGTCGTCCTGGGTGAACTGGCGGACCCTGAACATCCCGGCGAGCGTTCCGCTCCGCTCGAAGCGATGAAGCCGTCCGAGCTCGGAGAACCTGAGCGGCAGGTCGCGGTAGGAGCGGAGGTGGTGCCGGTAGACGTAGGTGGACTCGGGGCAGTTCATCGGCTTGAGGCTGAAGATCTGCTCCTCCGCCTCCACCAGGAACATGCTCTCCCGGTAGTGATCCCAGTGTCCCGACTGCTCCCACAGCCGCTTCGCCACCAGGACGGGCGTCGAGATCTCCTGGTAGCCCCGCGCATCGTGCACCTCCCGCCAGAAGCGCTCCAGCTCGCGGAAGATGACCATTCCCTTGGGCAGCCAGAACGCGGCCCCCGGGGAGACGTCGTGGAAGACGAAGAGGTCGAGCTCCCGCCCCAGCTTCCGGTGGTCGCGCTTCTTGGCTTCCTCGAGGCGCCACAGGTATTTCTCCAGGTCCTGCTGACTGAGCCAGGCGGTGCCGTAGATCCTCTGGAGCATGGGATTCCGCTCGTCCCCTCGCCAATACGCCCCCGAGCAGGAGAGGAGCTTGAAGGCCTTGATGTGCCCCGTGGAGGGGACGTGGGGGCCGCGGCAGAGGTCCACGAAGTCGCCCTGGCGGTAGAGGGAAACCGTGGGCGCATCGATGCCCTTCAGGATCTCCACCTTGAAGGGCTCGCCCCGCTCCTCGAAGAAGCGGACCGCCGCCGCACGCGGCATCTCCTCGCGGACGAACGGCAGATCCTGCTTGAGGATCTCGCTCATCCGTTCCTCGATGCGTCCGAGGTCCTCGGCCGTGAAGGGCTCGGGCTTGGCGAAGTCGTAGTAGAACCCGTCCTCGATCGCCGGGCCGATGGCCAGCTTGACGTCGGGGAAGAGCTGCTTCACCGCCTGCGCCATGACGTGGGAGCAGGAGTGGCGGAGCGTCGGCAGCGGCGCCGGCTCGCAGTCGGACTCCCCTTCGAAGCGCAGGTGTCGGTCTTCTTCACTCATAGACGAAAAAAGCACCACTGGGGGAGTGCCCCCGTGATGCTTGTCCACTCGATGGTAGGCTCGGGCGGTCTCGAACCGCCGACCTCCTCTGCGTCAGAGAGGCGCTCTCCCACTGAGCTACGAGCCTGTACCCATGAAAAGCATCGCATATGCTAACAGCCGCTGCGCACGACTGTCAAGGGGAAACCCCTGAGGAATGAAGGCGAATCCGGTCTTCCGCGTACGCCCGAATGCCCCCCAGGCGCTCCACGGCGTCGAGCAGCGTCTCCACCAGCCCGGGGCCGTGCTCGGGGGGGATGAGGACCCGCGCGGGGCCGAACACGGCGTACCCGTCGCCTCAGACCCAACACGGCGAGAGCGACGAGAGGCCGAAGGAGGAGGGGCACCCGGCACTTAGCGGAGGAACTGGTTCAGCAGCCCCGTGTCCACGATCTGGTAGGTGAAGATTCCCGCGATGCCGAGCGTGCTTTTCGCCACCGAGTCGGGGACGGGCGGAAACGGCTGGGCGAGCTTGAGCGCGTTCAGCGCGTACTGGTCCAGCACCGGCACCCCCGAGGAGCGCTTGAGATCCACGAACTGGAGCCAGCCGTCCTTCCGGATGCCGAACTCGATCAGGAGCTGCCCGCCAATTCCCCGCTCGCCCTCCACGCCGCCGCGCCCGCCGAGAAGGCCTCCGCCGCCGCCGGGACGGCCGCCCCCCGTTCCGCCCTGGAGGCTCGGCGGCAGATCGATGCTCGGCTTCGAGAGGGCCACCTTGGGCTCGCCGGCGGGGGGAGCGGTGGGCTCGGGCTTGCTCTCCTCCTTCGGGGTCGCCGGCGCGGTCTTCGTCTCGTCGGGCTCGACGGGCGCCGCTTTCGCGATCTCGGTGGGCGCGGGCTCGGGAGCGGGCTTCGCGGGCGCCGGGGCAGGACGCGCGGGCTCAGGCTTGGGCGCCGGGCGGGCCGTCTCGACCTTGGGGGCCGGCTTGACCGGCGGCGACTTCGGCGCCGGAGGCGGAGACGGGCGAATTGCAGGGCCTGGCGGGAGGGCGGGATTGCCCCGCGGCGCCGGCTCGTCGGGCTTGGACAGCTCGACGAAGATGGGCTCGCCCTTCTTGACGATCACCGGGGGGACGAAGTGGCCCACGAGCAGCACCAGCGCCACGAGGCCCAGATGGGCAAGGAGGGACGCGCCCACCGCCACGCTCATGCGGCGCCACGGCCCCGGCTGGGGGAGGAAAATCCTCATCGACCACTAATTATGCCACGCCGGGATGGGGTCAGGCATGCGTATTTGCGTTGCGGGAACGCAATAACGCAAATACGCATGCCTGACCCCGCTAGAGGTCGCGGCCGATGGCGAGGGCCACGGCGCGCAGCTCCTGCATCAGCTGGGCGAACTTGGCGGGCTTGAGCGACTGGGGGCCGTCCGAGAGCGCCTCCTCCGGCCGCGGGTGCACCTCGATGATGAGCCCGTCGGCGCCGCACGCGATGGCGCCCTTGGCCATGGGCGCGACCAGGTCCCAGTGCCCGGTCCCATGCGAGGGATCGACGATGACCGGCAGGTGCGAGAGCTTCTTGATCACGGGCACGGCGTTGAGATCGAGCGTGAAGCGGGTGGCCGTCTCGAAGGTCCGGATCCCGCGCTCGCAGAGGATCACGCGGGGATTGCCCCCCGAGAGAATGTACTCGGCGGAAAGGAGCCACTCCTGGATGCTCGTGGACATCCCCCGCTTGAGCAGGACGGGCTTCCCGGATTCGGCGACTCGCTTCAGGAGGGAGAAGTTCTGCACGTTGCGGGCGCCGATCTGGAGGATGTCGGCGTACTCGGCGACGAGGTCCACGCTCTCGGTCTCCAACACCTCCGTCACCACGGGCAGACCCGTCCGTTTCTTGGCTTCGGCGAGGTACTTGAGCCCCTGCTCCTTGAGCCCCTGGAAGGCGTAGGGGGAGGTCCGCGGCTTGTAGGCGCCGCCGCGCAGGATGGTCGCGCCGGCGGCTTTGACGGCCTCCGCCACTTCGAGCACCTGGTCCCGCGACTCCACCGAGCAGGGGCCCGCCATCACCGCCAGGCGCTTGCCGCCGATGGAGGCGCCATTGACCCCCACCTCGCTCGGCTGGGACTTGGTCTCCCGGCTCGCCAGCTTGAAGGGCTGCTGGACGGGCATGACGGCTTCGACCGTCTCCAGCGCCTCCAGGATCCGCAGGTCGGCTTGACCGCGCTCCTCGCCGACGGCGGCCACGACCGTCTTGATCTCGCCGTGGATGGTGTGCGGCTGGTAGCCCAGCTCGACCACCCGGCGGCAGACCTCCTTCACATCCGCTTCCGTGACTCCCGACTTCATGACAATGATCATGGCGCCTCCCCTGTCCGGGCCGGCGGGGCCTGCTCGTCCCGCTCGGACCTCGTCGCCTCGACGCGTTGCGCTCGCTCGGGCACCTCCGCTGGCCCCCCCATCCCCCCGAGGCGGGGGGCAGGCTTCGTCCCTTCGGGACTCAGCGCGCTCCGATGCCCTGCGCTTCGCGCCGCGCTACGGCTCCTCAGACTCGCTCCTTCGATCAGGCCCCGCCGCCCCTGCACGGTGAATCCCCTCAGTCGAGGCGACGAGACCTGAGCGAGAGGAGCGCCCCCTCCGGTGACCCATACGAGCCTGCGCTAAAGACTGCGCCCCAGAACCTGGGCGAGCGGGCGAAGCTCGTCCATGAGGCGGGCGAACTTGTCCGGCTTCAGCGACTGGGGCCCGTCCGAGAGCGCCTCCTCGGGCTTCCCATGCACCTCGATCAAAAGTCCATCGGCGCCGGCCGCCAGCCCCGCCCGCGCCATGGCTGCCACGTACTCCCAGCTGCCGGTCCCGTGGCTGGGGTCCACGACGATAGGCAGGTGGGAGAGTTTCTTGATGACCGGCACGGCGTTGAGGTCCAGCGTGAAGCGGGTGGCCGTCTCGAAGGTCCGGATCCCGCGCTCGCAGAGGATCACGCGGGGATTGCCGCCCGCCAGGATGTACTCGGCCGAGAGGAGCCACTCCTGGATGCTCGTGGACATCCCCCGTTTCAGGAGGACGGGCTTGCCGCACTCGGCCACGCGCTTCAGGAGGGAGAAGTTCTGCACGTTGCGCGCCCCGATCTGGAGGATGTCGGCGTACTCCGCCACCACGTCCACCTTGTCCGGCTCCATGACCTCGGTCACCACCGGGAGCCCGGTCGTCTTCCGGGCCTCCGCGAGAAGCTTCAGGCCTTCCTCCTCCAGCCCCTGGAAGGCGTAGGGAGACGTGCGCGGCTTGAAGGCCCCGCCGCGGAGGATGGAGGCGCCCGCGGCCTTGGCCTTGGTGGCCACCTCCATCAGCTGCGCCCGCGACTCCACCGAGCAGGGGCCGGCCATCACCACGAGCTGCGTGCCCCCGATCGTGACCCCGTTCACGGCGAACTGGGTGTTGTCGGGGTGCGCTTCCCGGCTCGCCAGCTTGAACGGCTGGAGGATCCGGACCACGCTCTCGACGCACGCCAGGGACTGGAGCGCCAGCAGTTGCTCCTTGGCGCGGTCGTCGCCGATGATCCCGATGAGGGTCCGGACCTCTCCCCGGGACAGGTGGGTCTTGAAGCCGAAGTCCCGGACCCGGCGCGAGACCTCTTCGATGTCGGCGTCGGTGGCTCCCGGTTTCATCACGATGATCATGGTCTAACCCTCCGCATCACCTGGGGCGGGCACCCCGGGCTGTCGCCACGCCCGCCCCCGCCCGATTCTCGCGCTCCCTGACTTCTATCCCCGATCTCAGCCCTCGCTCTCGCGCGGCAGCCTTCACATCCCCGAGAACTGCAAAAACTTAAAGGCCGCGGACCCTGCGGCCCGCGGCCTCGATCTCCTGGGAGCGCCACGGGCCGGCGTACCGTCCGCCCGTGGCTCCGTGCGCTTACGGCGTCAGAGCCGATGGGCAGACGCAGGCAAAGTAAAAAAAGTAGGACCGCCAGCCCTGCGCGATCCGACCGCCCGCCTGCTCCACCGGAAACCTCCTCTTGAAAGGGTAGGCGCTACTGTACGAACGGGCCCGCCGCTTGTCAAGCCCTTTCTATGGCGCGTCGCGGCGGAACAATCCGACGATCCGGTGCCGGTAGTAATAGAGGGGAATGACGACCGCCGCCACGAGGGCCATCAAGAGGGCGAGATCCCGCAGATGACCCGCGGCCACCTGGGCCCCCTGGGCGGAGAGAATCCAGGTGCCGGGGGCCCGGCCGAGCGTCGAGACGACCGCGAACACCCAGAAGGGCATGGGCGAGAGCCCGAAGAGGTAGGAGATGATGTCCTTGGGAAACCCCGGGATCAGATACAGGATGAAGCACAGGATGGCGCCTTCCGCCTCCACGATGAACCCCATCCTTTCCCAGTGGTGCTCGGCCACGAAGCGCTGAATGAAGGATGCCCCCAGCCGGCGCCCGATGCCGAAGCACACGAGGGTGCCCGCGGTGAGCCCGATCGTCGAGTAGAAGAAGCCCAGCCCGACGCCGAAGAGAAAGCCGCCGGCCAGACCCGTCGCCTCCCCCGGGATGGGGGAGAGGATCACCTGAAGGGCCTGAACCACGATGAACACGAGCGGGCCCATGTAGCCCCAGTCCCGCACCGTCTCTTTCAGGAACGCCTTGTCGAGCCAGAGCCCGAGCACGAACCGCCAGGCCGGGGAGCCCGAGATGACGAGGTAGGCCGCGGATGCGATCAGGAACGCCAGGAGGAGGAGGACGACAGTCCACGCGACCCTGTGATTGACTTGACCCATTCAGTCCATTTTACAGGCAGACCTCAGTTTGCCCAAGGACGGCCTGGAATGCCGGACGGCCCCGCAGTATAGTGGCCGACGATGGCTGACCCGTCAATCGGATCGCTCCTCCGGCAGAACCCGGTCTTCCGGGGGGTCCCGGCGAAGGAGATCGAGAGCCTCATCCCGGTCACCCAGGCCGAGAGGCGCCGCGCGCGCGAATTCATCTTCATGGAGGGCGACCCTTCGCTCTGGCTCTTCATCGTCCAGTCCGGGCGGGTGAAGATCCTGAAGCACTCGCGGGCGGGCAAGGACGTGGTGCTCGAGCTCCTGGGGCCGGGGGAGATCTTCGGGGGCGTCGCCGTCCTCGAGAAGCGCCCCTACCCCGCCACGGCCCAGGCGATGGAGACCACCGACCTCCTCAAGATCCCTCGCGGCCCGCTCCTGGCGCTCTCGGAGCGCTACCCGTCCATCGTCCGGGAGATGGCCCTCATGATCGGCCGGCGCCTGCGCACGGCCCACGAGTCGGTCAAGTCCCTCGCCGTGGAGCCGGTGGAGGCGCGGCTGGCGGCGACCCTGGTGCGGCTGGCGGACCGCGAGGGCAAGCCGTCCCGGACCGGCGTCGAGCTGCCGTATCACCTGACGCGCCAGAGCCTGGCGGACATGGCCGGCACGACCGTCGAAACCGCGATCCGGGTGGTAAGCCGCTGGCTCAAGAACGGCCTCGTCGTGGACGACAGCGGGCGGCTGGTCCTACGCAAACCGGACGCGCTGCGCGCGATGGCCGAAAGCGAGCCCGAGGCCTGATCCGGTGGATCTCCTCGTCCGCTGGGTCCACGTCCTGGCCGCGGTGACCTGGCTCGGGGGGATGCTGTTCATCGCCCTCGTCCTCGTCCCCGTGACCCGACGCGTTCAGGATCCGCTGCTGCGCGGCGACCTCATCACCCAAACCGGAAAGCGCTTCCGGACGGTGGGGTGGATCGCCCTCGGGCTCCTGGTCGCGTCGGGCGTCGTGATCCTCCTCGGGCGGCCCTGGCTGCTTCGGGCCCCCGCCTTCCAGTACAAAGCGGGACTCGTTCTGCTCACACTCGCGCTCAGCGCGTTGCACGACTTCGTCCTGGGACCGCGCGCCGGCAGGCTCCCCCCGAGCGCCACGGCGCGAAAGCGCCTGACCTGGATCGCGCGGCTCAACGTCCTGATCGTCCTGACGATCGTCCTCCTCGGCCTCTCGCTCCGCGGCTAACAACCCCTGGCCCGCAGTATTCACGACCGGTGGTGACGCGGGCATGCGGGTGGCGCGGGGACTGCGCCCCGTGACGGGCCCCGCCCGCCACACTCGAACATGGTTCGTGAATACCGCGGGCCAGGGGCGGCGTGGGTCGTATGACGAGGGTCATAGGGCTCCGCCCGCGCCCCTGGCACACTCGCCCCATGAGCCCCTGCGGGCCGATTCACGAAGCGCCGCTCGTCGTCGACGTGAGGGGGTTGGAGCCGCCGCACCCGATGCTGCGTATCCTCGAGCTCCTGGACCGCCTCGCGCCCGGCCAGCGCCTCCTGGTCATCCACGAGCGGCGGCCCCTGCTCCTCTATCCTCAGCTCGAGGAGCGCGGCTTCAGGCACGAGACGGTGGAGCGGGAGCGCGGCGAATTCCGCATCACGATCTGGCGCGAGTGACCTCGGTGACGCTTCCCCTGCGGTACCTGCTGACGGCGGCCGGCGCCTTCCTGCTTGCCGCGCTCAGTATCCCCCTCCTTGCCGACGAGCTCGCCGGCTTCTACTACCGTCCCGCCCTTGCCGCGCTCACCCACACGGTCACGCTGGGGTGGATCACGCTGACCATCATGGGGACGAGCTTCCTGCTCGTGCCGATCGCGCTGGAACGGAAGATCTGGAGCGAGCGGCTGGCGCGCTGGCAGTTCTGGATCATGGGCGCGGGGATCTTCGGGATGGTGAGCCACTTCGCCCTCGGCCGGTGGAACGGCCTCGCGTGGGCGGCGGGCCTGGTGGGAGTCGGCGTGGTCTGCTATCTGGTGAACCTGGGCCGGAGCCTCCGGCCGCTGCCCCGCTGGACCGCCACCGCTCAGCTGCTCATCCTCGCCCTTGGAGGCCTCCTCGCCACGCTGGCGCTCGGGTTCCTGCTGGCGGTGGATCGGAACCGGCCCTTTCTCCCCGGTCCGTTCTTCCCGACCCTCCACGCCCATTTCCATCTGGCCTTCCTGGGTTGGGTCTCCGCCATGATCCTGGGCGTCTCGGCCGGCGTCCTGCCGATGTTTCTCCGTGTCGGCGAGCCGAAGGGCTGGGGCGTGCGGGTCCAGGTCTGGGGCATGGCGCTCGGCGTTCCCGGAGTCACGCTGGCGCTCCTGACGGAGAGCCGCCTGCTTCCCGCCGCCGCCCTCGCTGTCGCTGCCGCCGCCGGAGCATACCTGCGGCAGACGCTCTGGATGGTGCGGGGATGCCGGCGGCCTCAGCTGGACTGGGGACTCCGGTTCGTCCTCACCGGCGCCGCCTTCGTCCTGCCCACGATGGCCCTGGGCCTCGGGTTCGCCTTCGGGTGGCTCCGCGACCCGAGGCTCGCCTCGGCCTACGCCGTCGTCGCGCTCGGGGGGTGGACCTCGCTCACGATGGTGGGGATGCTCCTCGAGATCGTCCCGTTCCTCGTCTGGTCCCGCGCGTACGCCGGCAGGGTTGGCGACGAGCCCGCCACCCTCGGCCGGCTCTCCTGGCCCGTCGTCGAGGGCGCGAGCTACACGCTCCTCACTCCCGGCGTCATCGGGCTGGCGCTCGCCGTCGCCGGCGCGTCCCCGACGGGAATCACGCTCGCGGGAATCGCGTTGTCCGCCGGAGCGGTCCTCTTCGTCGCGACGCTCGTGCGGATGGTGGGGCACCTGGGCGCCGGCCGCGCGGCCGGCCGGCGCATCTTCTGGAGGCTCGCGACCTAGCGCGAATTATCCACGAAAGGCGATGGCACGACCGGGCGGGTGGCGCAGGGTGCGGTCCCCGCGGGGCCGCGCGCAGTGGGCCCCCCTCGTCCCGTCCGCCGCGGCGTTCGGGCGAGTGGGTGATGGAGCCCGGACCCGCGGGGGCTGTGCCCTGCGACAGGACCCGCCCGCCGCAGGCGACGATCGCTCGTGAATAATCCAAGCTGGGGCTGTTCTACGCGGAGCTCAGGCGGCCGGCTTCGCCTTCTCGTAGGACTCCAGGCAGCCCTGCTCGCACCTGCTCCGCCCCGGCCACAGCGAGCAGTTCTTGACCCTCAGGACGGGGTGGCGAAAGGCGGCGGTGAAGGCCGCCCAGCCGGCGGCCGCGCCGACCCTGACGCTCTTCCCAGTCTCAGGGCAGGCCAGCTCCCTTGGCGCGCGAAACCGAACAAATACCGCGCCGACGACGGGGAGCAGGACGTACGCCACGGCCAGAGCCACGATCGCAGCGAGAACGATCCAGGGGGCGCTCATAGCATCCTCCTTATCTGCTCCGCAAGCAGGCGGGCTTTCTCCTGGGGCGTGCCATCGAGGAACTGCCGCTGGCGCTCGGGGCTCTTGGCCTGCCAGACAGCGCCCACCACGGTCGGCGATCCCTCGAAGCCGAGCCACTTGGGATCGACCCCGAGATCGGCAGCGCTCCAAATCGTCACGGCCTCCGGGTTTCGCCGGCGCTCCATGTCCATGAACCGGGGCTCATTGACCGCGAGCTTGACCGAGACGACGGCGGGCAGCGGCACCGCGACGACCTCGTGACCCCCGCGGATCTCCCGCTCCCCCCTGAGCCGACCGTCGGGGAGGAAGGAGAGGTCCATCGCGTAGGTGATCTGCGAGCAGCCGAGCCACTCGGCGATCCCCTGGGGCACCTGGCCCGTCGCGCCATCGCTCGACTCCTCGCCGCAGAGCACCAGGTCCCACTCGCCGATCTTCGCGATGCCCTTGGCCAGCGCGAGCGACGTGGGGAGGGTATCGGCCCCGCCCAGGAGGCGGTCGCTCAGGAGGTACGCGTGGTCGGCGCCCATGGCGAGCCCGACCTGGAGGTACGGAGCGGCAAAGGGCGGCCCCATGGAGAGCAGGGAGACGGTCCCGCCGTGCCGCTCCCGGAGGCCGAGCGCCATCTCGATGGCGTTCATGTCCGGCGGGTTCAGCGCGGAGCGGGCCTTGGCGCGGTCGAGCGTCCGCGTCTCGGCGTTGACCGTGACTTCCTCGGGCTTGGGGACCAGCTTCACGCAGACGATGATGTCGAGCGGTTTCATGCGGCCCCCCGGAGCTCGGCGATCAACGCCTCCAACACGGGGAACAGGTCGTCGACAACACAGAGATCCGCCTCCTCGAAAATGGAGGCCTCGGGGTCGGAGTTGATCGCGATGATGAGCCCGGCGTCCTTCACTCCGACGGTGAACTGGGTGGCCCCGCTGATGCCGCAGACCAGCGCCACCTTCGGCCGGGTGACGAAGCCGGTCTGGCCGATCTGGCGGTCGCGGCCGATCCACCCGAGATCGCAGGCGACCCGCGAGGCTCCCACCTCGCCCCCGAGGAGCCGGGCGATCTCGGTGAGCGGCGCGAAGTCGCCCTTCACCCCGCGCCCGCCGGCGACGAGCACCTTGGCGCGCGTGATGTCCACGCCCTCGTGGCGAACACGCTCCAGGATCTCGGTCCGGATCTTCGCGGCGTCCAGGGACACCGGAACGAACTCCATCCGCCCCGCCCGATCGGGATCGGCGGACGGGGGCGGAAAGATTCCCGGCCTGACGGTGGCCATCTGGGGACGGTGGCGCGCGCACTTGATGGAAGCCATGACACCGCCGCCGAACCCGCTCACCTCGCCGAGCAGCAGCCCCGTCCCCTCTTCCCAGGCGAGCCCGGTGCAGTCGGCGGTGAGCCCCGTCCTGAGACGGACGGCGAGGCGCCCTGC
The DNA here is from genome assembly GCA_016193045.1 of Candidatus Rokuibacteriota bacterium. Classification (GTDB taxonomy): domain Bacteria; phylum Methylomirabilota; class Methylomirabilia; order Rokubacteriales; family CSP1-6; genus CSP1-6. Next base: position 17,730 of record JACPSW010000060.1, read on the forward strand.
CAGGTCCCGCCCGTTCGGGGTGGCACCGAGGAGGAGCGTCTCGGGCTTCCGGTCGAGAATGACCTGGGCGGCGACGCTCGCGTAGGCGTCCGTCGTGTAGACGGCGAGGAGCGGATCGTCGGCCACGACGACGTCATCGGCGCCATGGGCGATGGCCTCACGGGCGGCGGGCTCGACGCCCTGCCCTAGGAGCAAGCCGGTGAGCGGCACTCCCCGCGCTTGGGCCAGCTCGCGCCCTTTGCCGAGGAGCTCGAGCGCTACGCCCTCGAGCCGCCCGGCCTCCTGCTCCAGGAACACCCACAGGCCCCGGGCTTCCTCAGGCGAGTACGCCGACGGGATCATGACGAGGCCTCTCCCAGAGCGCGCACCGCGAGCTCGGTCACATCCACCACCCTGGGCCGCTCCACGCCGAGCACCTTGGCGCTGTCCTCCAGACAGAGGACGCAGAATGGGCACGCGGTGGCCAGCCACTCGACCCCCGTCCCTTCCGCCTCGCGGATCCTGAGGTCGCCGAAGCGCTCCCCCGCGTGAGTCTCGAGCCACATCCGGCCGCCGCCGCCGCCGCAGCAGAGCGCGTCTTCGCGGGCGGCGGGGAGCTCGACGAGGGTGAGACCGGGAATGGCGGCGAGGAGCCGGCGGGGCGCATCGTAGATCCCATGGCGGCGGCCCAGGTAGCACGGGTCGTGATAGGCGACCGTCCCGCGCAGTTCTCGCTTGAAGCGGAGACTACCGTCGCTCACGAGCTGGTCCAGGTACTCTGTGTAGTGGAGCGGGCGAAAGCCGTCCCACGGGGGATAGTGCGAGCGGAACATGTCGAGGCAGTGGGGCGAAACCGTGACGAGTTTCCGGACCCCGGCCGCCTTGAAGCGCTCGGTGTTGGCCGCCACGACTTCCGCCAGGTACTCCTCCTGGCCGACCGTCCGGATCGACTCGCCGCAGCACGGCTCGTCGGGGAAGATTCCGAACCTCACCCGGGCCGCCCGGAGGAGGGTCACGAGGCTCCGGGCGATCTTCTGGGTCCGGCGGTCGTAGGCGCCCGTGCACCCGACGTAGAAGAGCAATTCGTGCTCCGGCGTGAACGGCTCGAGGTTGAGCCCCTTGGCCCAGGCCTCGCGCTGGGACGGCGGCTGGTCCAACGGGTTGCCGTCCCAGTGGATCGCCCAGAGCATGCTCGGCAGCCCCTTCGGCACCGCGCGGCGGTCCCAGGCGAGCCGGCGCAGAGCCAGGATGATCTCGCTCACCGGGACGCCGCGCGGGCAGCGCGCCTCGCAGAGGCCGCACGTGGTGCAGAGCCAGATGGCCTCGCCCCAGCCGTCCGTGCCGAGCTGGGCGAGGCGGATCAGCCGCCGGACGTTGACCGGCTCCTTCTGGACGAGCCCCCACGGGCACACAGCGGTGCAGACCCCGCACTGGAAGCACGGGGCGGCCGCCCCCTGCGTGGCCGCGGTGACCTCATCCCACACGAGATCGTCCAGGACGCGCACGCCGGCTTCACTCATCGGGCTCGACCCCCACGCGGGACATCAGGAAGTCCTGCACATTCTCGTGCATCTCGCGCACCTTGGCGGCGAACTCCTTGCCCTCGGACGCGGAGATCCACTGGAGCTGGAAGCGCTCCGGCGCGATCCCGCGCCGGGTCCACTTCTTCTGCCAGATCCCGAAGCGCTTGGCGGTGTACTTGTTGGCGTAGTTGTAGTGGCAGTCCGAGCCGTTGTCCGTGAGCCGGCACCCGGTGACGAGCACCGCGCCGACCCCCCGCTCGAAGGCGCGGTCGATGAAGTCCCCGTCGAAGCGGGCCGAGCACATCGTCCGGATGATCCGGGCCGAGGATGGGTACTGGATCTTCTCGATCCCCGCCTGATCGGCACCGGCGTAGGAGCACCAGTTGCAGGTGAAGACCAGGATCTTCTGCTCGGGATGCTCGGCCAGGGCCGCGTCGATCTGCGCCAGGATCTGCTCCTTGGTGAAGTACGGCATCGTGATCGCGTCGTGGTTGCACGTCGCCGCGCAGTTGCCGCACCCCATGCAGGCCGCCTCGATCACCCGGGCCTTGCCCTCTTTGACCTTGCCGAGCTGCTCCATGGCTCCGTACGGGCAGACCGGGACGCAGAGCATGCACCCGTTGCACTCGGCGGGGTCCACCCGCGCCGTCAGCGGCTCCTTCTCGATGACGTCTTTGGCGAGAAGCGTCCCCGCCTTCGCGGCGGCCGCCAGCGCCTGGGCCACGCTCTCCCGCACGTCCTTGGGGGCCTGGCACGCGCCCGCCAAATAGATCCCCTGGGACGCGGTCTCGGCGGGCCCGAGCTTCGGGTGGAGCTCGAGAAGAAAGCCGTCCTGGCTCTTCCCGATCTTGAGCTGCTGGGAGAGCGTCTCCTCCTGGGGGCGCAGCCCGACCACCAGCACGAGGAGATCGGTCGGGACCCTGATCGGCGCGCCGAGGAGGTGATCGCGGAAGGTCACCGCCGTTCCGTCGAAGGCAATGGCCTCCTCCGGGGGCTGGTCGGGGGCGTAGCGGAAGAACTGGACTCCCTCCCGCATGGCGGCCTCGTAGAGCTCCTCGGCGTGGCGGCTGAACGTGCGGATGTCCTTGAAGAGAACGCGGACCTGCTTGCCCATCCGCCGGAGCGCCAGGGCCTGGCCGATCATGGAGGCGCAGCAGTAGCGGGAGCACCCCAAACCGTCCTCGCGGGACCCCACGCACCCCACGAACGTGATCCGGCGGGCCTCCAGGTTCGGGAGCAGCCCTTCCAGCTCCAGGTTGGTGATCACCCGGGAGTCCAGGCTGTAGAGGAACTCCGTCGGCGCGTACGGGCGCGCCCCGGTGGCCAGGACCACGGCGCCGACGCGGAGGTCCTCGCCGCTCGACAGCCGGGCGGCGAAGTTCCCGACGAACCCGCCGATCTGCTCCACCTCCGTGCCCAGGTGGAGGTGGACCCCCGCGTCGTGCAGCTCCTGCTCCTGGAGCTCCAGGAGCTCTTGGGCCTTGAGCCCCGAGGGCGCCAGCACGTCCAGGTGACGGAGGAGGCCGCCCAGCTTGGTCTCCTTCTCCACCAGATGAGTCTCGTACCCCTGGCGCGCCAGCGCGGTCGCCGCATTCATCCCGGCGATCCCGCCGCCGACGACCAGCGCCGCCTGGGTCACGGGACTCTGGGTGATCTCGAGCGGCGTGAGGCGCCGGGCCTTCTCGACCCCCATCCAGACCATGTCCATGGCCTTGACGGTGGCGGCCTCCTTCTCCGCCTTGTGCACCCAGGAGTCCTGGTTCCGGACGTTCGCCATCTCTAGCAGAAATGGGTTCAGCCCGGCGCGGATCAGGACCTTCCGGAAGATCCCCTCGTGGGTCTTGGGAGAGCAGGCGGCGACCACCACGCGGTTGATCCCCTTCGAGCGGATCGCGTCCTCGATCTCCTTCTGGGTGTTCCCCGCGCAGGAGAACATCTGGTTCTGGGCCCAGACCACGTCGGGAAGCGTCTTGGCGAACTGCACGACGCGGGGCACGTCCACCACACCGGCGATGTTAGAGCCGCAGTGGCAGACGAAGACCCCGACCCGCGGGGTCTCGATCCCCGCGAGCGGCTCGACGTGCGGCTCCTCGTGGAAGGTGCGGTGGGAGAGGTGGGCGAGCGCCAGCGAGGCCGCGGCTCCGGCCTCGGCGACGCTGTCGGGGATGTCCTTGGGCCCGCTCGCGCAGCCGGCCGCGTAGATCCCGGGACGCGTCGTGGCGATGAGGCCCGCCCGGCGCTCCACCGCCCGGATGAACCCGTCCTGATCCATCTCGATGCCGAGGGTGCGCGCCAGTTCGTCCAGCCCGTCCGGCGGGCGCACCGCGGTGGCGAGAACCACCATGTCGAAGAGCTCCTCGGTGAGGCGCAGGGCCTCCGTGTCCTCGTACCGGACGGAGAGCCGGCCATTGTGGGCGCAAATCGAGCCCGGACGGCCCCGGACGAATTTGGCGCCCTCCGTTCGCGTCCGCTCCAGGAAGCGGTCGAAGCCCTTGCCGTAGGCCCGGAGGTCCATGTAAAGGACGGTGACGTCCTTGACCCCGTGGTCTATGAGCTGGAAGGCGTGCTTCACCGAGTACATGCAGCAGAAGCGGGAGCAGTACTGGTAGAAGCGACGGTCCCGCGAGCCGACGCAGAGAACCAGGAGCACCCGCTCGGGATGGCGGCCGTCGGAGGGGCGGACGATCTCCCCGCCGGTGGGACCGGCGGAGGTCAGCAGGCGCTCCAGCTCGATGGACGTCAGGATGTCGGGGTGGCTCCCGTAGCCGTACTCCTTGAGCAGGAACGGATCCATCAGGTCGTAACCCACCGCCGCGACGATGGAGCCCACCTCCCGCTCCACGCGCCGCATCTCGGGCATCGCGAAGTCGATGCACTTGGGGCCGCAGGCCTGGACGCAGCGCTGGCACGGCAGGTAGTTCGGGGGATCGTTCAGGCAGTTCCGGATGTCCACCAGGTACGGGCCGGGGACCGCCTGGGGGATCGGCGTGTAGATGGCCTTCCGCGCGGCCATGGCGGCGTCGAACTCGTTGGGGAGGGCCACGGGGCA
>JACPSW010000077.1 GCA_016193045.1 Candidatus Rokuibacteriota bacterium
AACCTCAAGACCTGGCTCCGCGGCACCCACCACGGCGTCGGGCACGACCACCTCCAGGCCTACCTCGACGAGTTCGCCTTCCGCTTCAACCGCCGGCGTACCCCGATGGCGGCCTTTCAGACCCTCCTCGGCCTCGCCTCCAGCCTCCACGGCCCCACGACCTACGAGATGCTGTACGATTCGGAGTCAACCCGATAAGCACTATGCGCGTTAGGGCCTGACCTGCACCTCCAGCCTCATGTCGGGATGGATGGCGCACTCGACCTCGACGCTGCCGGGGCGCGAGAACCGAACCGTATCGGAGCGCCCGGGACGCTGGACTATTTCGAACTCGGAGCCCTTTGTCTCCGAGTACACGTGGTGGTTCGCGCTGTCCGCGTTCACGAACGTAATCCGATCCCCGACCTTGATCGTGATCTGGGGGACGGAAAAGGTGTTGTTCTTCTGGGTGATCGTGAAGTCGGCCGCCGTCCCATACGCGTGAACGAGAAGGGCCCCGAGCGTAACGATCGCCAGGGCTGCCCATCGAAGGCCTGTCATCCGGAATTTCCGACAAGGACCCATTTTCCCCTCCCGAGGGACGTGCTATTAGCGCGCATTATTCACGAACCATGGTCGAGTGTCGCGGGCGGGGCCTGTCGCAGGGCGCAACCCCCGCGGGTCCGGCTCCGTCACCCACTCGCCCGAACGCCGCGCTGCGCGCGGCGGACGGGACGAGGGGGGCCCACTGCGCGCGGCCCCGTGGGGGCTGCACCCTGCGCCACCCGGAGGAGGCAAGAAAGGTCCCCGGGGGCCGGGCCCGCGCCACACGGCGGGTCGGCCCCCGGGGGGACTTGGGGCTACTTCATCTTGAGGGTCAGGCCGATCGCCTTGGCGGCCTCTTGGGCTTTTGCCACAGACTCGGCGTGCTTCGCAGCTTGCTTCGTCTTCACGGCTTCCTCGTGGAGCATCTGAGCCTCGGCGGCCAGGGCCTTCGCCTGGGCGGCGCTCGCGTCGAGGCGGTTGCTCGTCGCGTCGTTGATCTGCTTGATCAGGAGCGGGCACTGGCCGGCCAGGGCCGGCCCGGCGGTCAGCCCCAGGGCGAGGGCCCCCGTGGCGATTCCTGTGATGAGTCGGCGCATCGTGATGTCACCCCCTTTCGGCGTGGGTTCGTTACTTCTTCATCTGCAGCTTGACGTTGAGAACCTTGGCCGCCTCCTCGGCCTTCTTCACCGAGTCGGCGTGCTTGCCGCCGTCGTGGAGCTTCTGGGCCTCGGCGATCAGAGGCTTGGCCTTCTTCACCATCGCGTCATCGGCCTTCATCTTGCCCACCGCCTCGTTCAGCTGCTTGATCAGGAGCGGGCACTGGCCGGCCAGGGCCGGGCCGGCCAGGAGCGCCAGCGCGGCCATCGCGATCACAAGAGCCTTCAGCATTCAGCTTCACCCCCTTCCGGCGTGGAGTTCACTCCCATAACCTCGGGGCCCGCGGGAAAGTTCCCCTCGCCTCCGGCGGGCCCGGGGTGAAAAAAGGCGTAGATCTTCTGCGCCAGCTTCGGGGTCACCTTGGGGACGGCCGCCAGCTCGGCGACGGAGGCGGCCCGGACCCGCCGGGCGGAGCCCAGGGACTTCAAGAGGGTGGTCCGGAGGGCGGGCCCGACGCCCGGAATCTGGTCCAGCACCGACTGGATCGTCCGGCGGTCCCTGAGCTTCTTGTGGTAGGAGACCGCGAAGCGGTGGGCCTCGTCGCGGACCTTCCGGAGCGCCAGGAGGCCGGGAGAAGTCAGGTCGAGGACGAGCGGCTGGAGGCTCTCGGGCGTGAACACTTCCTCCTCCCGCTTGGCCAGGGCCACGAGCGGGATCCAGTCGAGGCCGAAATCCTCCAGGATTTTCACCCCGACGTTGAGCTGGCCCCGCCCCCCGTCGAGGAGGATCAGATCCGGCAGCACCCCGCCCTCCTCCAGGGCCCGGGCGTAGCGGCGCCCCAGGACCTCGCCGAGCATGGCGTAGTCGTCGGCGCCCTCGACGCTCCGGATCTTGAAGCGCTTGTAGTCGTCCTTCTTCATCCCCCCGTTCTCCCAGACGACCATCGAGCCCACGGCCTCGTGCCCGTGGATATTGGAGATGTCGAACCCCTCGATCCTGTTGGGGAGGCCGGGAAGGTTCAGCGCCCGCTGGAGGTCCTCCTGGATCACGTGCTGGCGGTTGCCGCGCGAGAGCAGATGGGTCTGGAGGGCCAGGGCGGCGTTCTCCTCCGCCATCAGGACGAACTCGCGCTTCTTGCCGCGCCGGGGGGCGGCGAGCTCCACGCGCCCCTCCCGCCGCCGGCTCAGCCACTCCCGGACCAGGTCGGCCTCCGGAATCGGCTCGGACACGAGGATGTCGGGGGGCGGGGCGACGTTCTTCGCGTAGAACTGGCGGATGAAGGCCCCCAGGATGTCGCCGTCGCTCCACCCCGAGACCCGGTCGAAGAAGAAGGATTCCCGGCCGAGGAGGCGCCCCCGTCGCACGAAGAACAGCTGGAGACACGCGTCGCTCCCCTGGCGGACGACGCCCAGGATGTCCTGGTCCGCCTCTTCGGTGGAGATGATCTTCTGGCGCTCCCGCACCGTGTTCAGGGCCTGAATCTGATCGCGCAGCACCGCGGCCCGCTCGAACTTCATCTCGGCCGCCGCCGCCTCCATCTCGCGGGTGAGGTCCTTGGCCAGGTCGTCGTTCTTGCCCTCCAGGAATCGCTCGACATCCCGGACCGTCTGGGCGTAGCCGTCCTTCGTCTCCCAGCCCGTGCACGGCGCCTTGCAGCGGTGGATGTAGTACTGGACGCAGGGCCGCTCGAGGGTCCCGTCGATCCTGATCCGGCAGGTCCTGAGGGGGAACAGCTGCCGGACGAGCCGGAGGGTCTCGCGCATGGCGGTGGCGGGGTAGAACGGCCCGAAGTAGGCCGCCCCGTCGTTCTGGACCCGGCGCGCGACCACCAGGCGGGGGAAATCCTCGTTGGTGGTGAGCTTGAGGAACGGGTAGTGCTTGTCGTCCCGCAGGATGATGTTGTACCGGGGGCGGTGCTTCTTGACCAGGTTGGACTCGAGGATCAGGGCTTCCAGCTCGTTGTCGGTGACGATGAAATCCAGGTCCCTGATCTGCCGGACCAGCGCGTCCGTCTTCGGCTCGCGCGCCCGCGACTCCTGGAAGTACGAGCGCACCCGGCTCCGGAGGGAGGCCGCCTTGCCGATGTAGATGACCTGGCCCTTGGCGTCCTTGAAGAGATAGGCGCCCGGCCGGTCGGGCAGGCGCTGGAGTCGTTCCTCCAGGGTCATCTTCCTCGGAGGGGGGCTCCGCCCCCCGTCCGATTCCTCCCCCCTAAGGTTGCGCGGGCAAAGCCCGCGCTCGAAGCGCTTCGATGTATCGATGTATCATTGGAGCCCGGCTATTCCCGCCACGTCGTCACTAGCGCGCATTATTCACGAACGGCGATGGCGCGACCGGGCGGGTGGCGCAGGGTGCAGCCCCCACGGGGCCGCGCGCAGTGGGCCCCCCTCGTCCCGTCCGCCGCGCGCAGCGCGGCGCGCCCGCTACACTCGACTATGGTTCGTGAATAATCCAAGCTAGAGCGTGAGTTCTTTCTTCTTCAGGGCCTTGATGCGGTCACGCAGTTCGGCCGCGCGCTCGAAATCCAGGCGCCGGGCCGCGTCCCTCATCGCCGCCTCCAGCTCCTTCACCCGGGCCTCCAGGGCCTCCGTGGACGCGTACGCCTCCTCCCGCTCCCGGGCGACCTCCACGGTGTAGTAGTCGCGCTCCCAGACGGTCTGGAGCAGCTCGCGGATCGACTTCTTGATGGATTCGGGGGTGATCCCGTGCGCCCGGTTGTACTCCTCCTGGACCTTCCGCCGGCGCTCCGTCTCGGCCAGCGTGACCTTCATGGAGTTGGTCACCCGATCCGCGTACAGGATGACCTCTCCGCGCACATGCCGGGCGGCCCGGCCGGCGGTCTGGACGAGCGAGGTCGCCGAGCGGAGGTAGCCCTCCTTGTCGGCGTCGAGGATGGCGACCAGGGAGACCTCGGGGAGGTCGAGCCCCTCCCGGAGCAGGTTGATGCCGATCAGGCAGTCGAACTTCCCGAGGCGGAGGTCGCGGATCAGCTCCACGCGGTCGAGCGTGTCGATGTCGGAGTGGAGGTAGCGGACCCGGAGCCCCATCTGCTGGTAGTACTCGGTGAGATCCTCGGCCATCCGCTTGGTGAGGGTGGTGACGAGCACCCGCTCCTCCCGCTCGGCGCGCGTCCGGATCTCGTGGAGCAGATCGTCCACCTGTTCCGTCGCGGGGCGCACGCTGAGGGCGGGGTCCGTGAGCCCGGTGGGCCGGATGATCTGCTCCGCCATGGCGTCCCCCGCCAGGCTCAGCTCGTAGTCGGCGGGCGTCGCCGACACGTACACGGTCTGCCCGGTCATCGCCCGGAACTCCTCGAAGGTCAGCGGGCGGTTGTCGAAGGCCGAGGGAAGCCGGAACCCGTACTCGACCAGCGTCTCCTTGCGCGACCGGTCCCCGTGGTACATGCCCCGGATCTGGGGGACGGCCACGTGGCTCTCGTCGATGATGACCAGCGCGTTCTTGGGCAGATAGTCCATGAGGGTCGGCGGGGGCTCCCCCGGCTTCCGCCCGGTCAGGTGGCGGGAGTAATTCTCGATGCCGTGGCAGTAGCCGATCTCCCGCAGCATCTCGATGTCGAACAACGTGCGCTGCTCGAGTCGCTGAGCTTCGAGCAACCGGTTCTGAGAGCGGAAGAACTCCAGCCGCTCGGCCAGCTCTTCTTTGATCCCGTCAATCGCGCGCTCCAGTTGATCTTCCGGGGTCACGTAGTGGTTGGCCGGGTAGATGGCGACCTGCCCCACCCGCGCCAGCCGCTGGCCCTTGAGCGGGTCGATCTCGTGGATGGCCTCCACCGTGTCGCCGAAGAGCTCCACCCTGAGCGCGGTGGTGTCGCCCGAGGCGGGGAACACCTCGACCACGTCCCCCCGCACCCGGAAGGTGCCCCGGTGGAAGTCATAGTCGTTGCGCTCGTACTGGATGGCCACGAGCTGCTGGATCATGCGGTCGCGGTCGAGCCGGGCGCCCTCGGCGAGCGCCAGGTGCATGCCGCGGTAGGTCTCGGGGGCGCCGATGCCGTAGATGCAGGAGACCGAGGCCACCACGATGACGTCCCGCCGCTCGAAGAGCGCCTGGGTCGCGGAGTGACGCATCCGGTCGATCTCGTCGTTGACGAGCGCGTCCTTCTCGATATAGGTGTCCGACTGGGGGATGTAGGCCTCGGGCTGGTAGTAGTCGTAGTAGGAAACGAAGTACTCCACGGCGCTCGCCGGGAAGAACACCTTGAACTCGCTGTAGAGCTGCGCGGCCAGGGTCTTATTGGGGGAGATGATCAGGGTCGGGCGCTCGAGCCGGGCGATGGCGGACGCCACGGTGAACGTCTTGCCCGACCCGGTGACGCCGAGCAGCACCGCGTGGGGGCGCCCCTCCCGGATCAGGCGGACCAACCGCTCGATCGCCTGGGGCTGGTCGCCCCGCGGCTCGAACTCGGAGGAGAGTTGAAACACCGGGCCTAGAGGGTGGAGGGGACGGCGACGAGGTACTTACGCCAGGAGTCGAGGAAGGAGTTGGCGTGCGGGTGACGTAAGAGATGGACCGAGAACAGGAACTGGGGATGGACCGGCTCCCGGATCAGCAGCATCCCGGCCTCGCCGAGCGGGCGGTTCCCCTTCCGGAGGTTGCAGCGGAGGCAGGCCGCCACCACGTTCGTCCAAGTCGTCTCCCCGCCCCGCGAGCGCGGGACGATGTGATCCACCGTCAGGCGCTCCCCCCGCCGGGCGCAGTACTGGCAGGTGTAGCCGTCGCGCCGCAGGATATTCTTCTTGTTGAAGGCGACCCGGTCCAGGAAGGGCTTCCGGATGTAGACGGCCAGCCGGATCACCGCCGGGAGCTGGAAGATCACCGAGGGGGAGCGGATGACCCGGGGGGACGGCTCGACGCTCTCGGCCTTGCCGCTGAGGAGGAGGGTGATGGCCCGCTTGGCGTTGGTGAAGTGCAGGGGCTCGAACGTATAGTTGAGCACCAATACGGCAATTTCATCCATAGTCCCTTGAAAGGATAGTCGCGCGGCCCCCGCCTGTCAACGTGGCATCACCTGGGGCGGGCACCCGGGCTGTCCCCACGCCCGCCTCCGCCGGATTGCATCACCCGGCGGTTTCGGCTGGGCGATCTCAGCCGCAGTCCGAGGCCGGGGCGCGGTCGGGTTAGACGAGAACGCGCCAGAGGAACTGGGCGGACCCGGCGAGGAGGACGAAGGAGGCGAGGGCGAGGTTGGAGTCCATGACCGCCAGGGCCACCAGGACCACCAGCAGGACGAAGCATCCCAGGTAGAACCGCACCTCGCGCTGATCCACCCACACGTGCGGGTCCAGGATCCGCTTGGCGTTTTCGATGAGGTAGAGGGGCGAATAGAGGAGATAGAAGGCCAGGAAGAGGGCGGACAGGGCGAGGACTCCTCCCAGCGCCCCCACGATCCCCCAGATCACCCACCTGAACATCCCGTCCAGCAGCGTGTCCTCGATGGCGGGGGGGAGGGCCTGGGGACGGTAATAGAGGATGACCAGCGCCATCGTGTAGAGCGGCAGGATCAACTCCATCCACGGCCGGCTCTGGCGGTGGTCGATCAGTGTTGCTACTTCCTGGCGCACATTCATAGTGTAGACCTCTGAGGCAGAAAATGCACGAGGGATGCCAGAAGGGATGAAGGCTAACTATTTGAGATGAAAGCTGTTTCTAAAACACACGGGGATCGGAGTGTCAGCCGCTGAACAGATAAAGGCGTCCGGGGGTGTCAGAATTCCGCTACAGGAGAAAGCCGCCGGGGGTGGTGTCGACGTTGTTGGTGGGCGGGGATGCTCCCAGGAGCGAGTCCGACGAGCCGTAGCGCGGGGCGAAGCGCAGGGCACCGCAGCGCGCTGAGTCCCGCAGGGACGAAGCCTGCCCCCCCCGCCCCGGGGGGATGGGGGGGCCAGCGGAGATGACCGAGCGAGCCCAACGCGTCGAGGCGAGGAGGTCCGAGCGAAGGGAGCCCCCCCGCCCACTATCACGGGCGCACCAGGTTTTTGAGGAGGAAGAGGAGGTTGGCGGGCCGCTCGGCCAGCCGCCGGACGAAGTAGCCGTACCACTCCTCTCCGAACGGGACCAGGACCCTGAGCCGGAGCCCCTGGTCCCGGATCGGGGCGTGGAGGTCGTGGCGGATCCCGTACAGCATCTGGATCTCGAACTTCTCGGGCGGGATCCCGAGCTCGCGCGCCCGCCGGGCCGCCCGCGCGATCAGCCGCTCGTCATGGGTGGCGAAGGCCGGGTACGCGCCGGTCGCGATCGCGTCGGGCGCCAGGAGCAGGTCCATGAGCCGCGCGTAGTTCTCGTCCACCTCGCGCTTCGACACGAACGCCAGCCGCGGCGGCTCGCGATAGGCGCCCTTGCAGAGCCGGATCGTGGCCCCCAGGCCGACCAGGCGCCGGACGTCGTCCGCGCTCCGGCGGAGATAGGCCTGGATGACGCACGCGGCGCTGGGGTAGCGCGGCCTGACGGCGGCGTAGAGCGCGAGGGTTCGGTCGGTGTAGGCGGACGACTCCATGTCGATCCAACACAGTGTGGCGCCGGCCTGGGCCCGATCGAGGATGCGCTCGAGGTTCTCGCGGCAGAGCGTGTGCGAGCGGTCGAGCCCCAGGTGGGTGAGCTTGAGGGAGGGAACGCACTGGAGGTCCCGCCGCTTGATCTCGTCCAGGAGGGACAGGTAGACATCCGCGGCTCGCCGGGCCGCCGCCTCCGTCAGCACGTTTTCCCCGAGATACGTGACCGCGGAGAGAAGGCGCGCGCCCTGGAGCCGCTCGATGACGGCGAAGGCGGCGTCGGGCGTCGTGCCCGCCACGAACCGCCGGACCAGGCGGCGGGAGAGCGGCAGGCGGTCCATCGCCCGGCCCAGGCCGGGCTTGTTCGAGAGATACAGGAGCAAGGTGCGGAGCACACCGGGACGCTAACACCGGGGCGGGGAACGGGTCAAGGCATCGGATGGGAGAGGTGCCGGATCAGGATGCCTTCGCGCAAACCGGAGTCGCTGACGCTGACGGCCGATGCGCCGAAGCGGTCCATGACGGCGAGGCAGATCGCGATCCCGGGGATGATGAGGTCGGCCCGGCCCGGCTCCAGGCAGGGCAGCGTCGCGCGGGCGGCGGCCGGCAGCGCTCCCAGGCGCTTCAGGAGGCGCTCGATGCGCAGGCGCTCGAGCAGGTACCCGTGGACCCGCGCGGGATCGTACGCCGGAAGCTCCTGGTCGAGCGCCGCGAGCGTCGTCACGCTGCCCGCCGTGCCCACGAGGTGGTCGGGTCGCACTCCCGCGGCGAACGCCGTGAGGCCGGCGGTCAGCCCCGAGCGGATCTCCCGTTCCATGTCGGCGTAGCGGGACCAGTCCACCGGTCCGCCGGTCCCGTGGCGCTCCGCGAGGGGGACGACCCCGAGGGGCAGGCTGACCGCGGCGGCGACCCGGCGCTCGCGCGCCAGGATGAACTCCGTGCTCCCTCCCCCGATGTCGAACAGCACGAAGGTGCCGGGCAGGCCCGGAAGTCCCTCGAGCACCCCGAGGAGCGCGAGGCGCGCCTCCTCCTCCCCTGTCACGACCTCCACGGTGTGGCCGGCCGCGCCCTGCACGCGATCCACGAAGGTCTGGCGGTTCAGGGCGTCCCGGACGGCGCTGGTGGCGACGATGAGGATCTCGCCGGCGCCTCGGGCCTCCGCGGTCCGGCAGAAGTCCGCCACCGCGGCGATGGTGCGGATCATGGCGGCCTCGCTCAGTCGGCCGGTGGCGGCGAGTCCCTCGCCGAGTCGGGTGATGGCCTGGCTCTCGTAGAGCGCGCGGCGCTGCCGCGTGACGGACACCTCGACCACGAGCACGCGCACGGTATTGGAGCCGAGATCGATGGCGGCGAGCCGACGAATGTCAGGGACCGTGGGGGCGGCCGAGTCTCAGGGCGTCGCCGACCACCGTCAGGACCCGGTCGACCCGGAACGGCTTCACGATCATCAGATCCACGCCGGCTTCCTCGATGCGGAGCGGATCGAGCAGGTCGCCCCAGCCTGTGATGAGGACGACCGGGGTGCCGGGGCTGATCTGCTTCACCCCGCGGGCCACCTCGAGCCCGGAGCACTCGGGCATCGACAGGTCGGTGATCACGAGATCGAAGCGGCCACCCTGGAAGCGGGCGAGGCCGTCGAGGCCGTCCTGGGCCCCTTCCACGGCGTGCCCCGCTTTGGTCAGGATATCGACGAGCATCCGCCTCAGGCGGTCCTCGTCTTCGATGACGAGGATCGTCGCGACCTCCGCGGAGGCCTCGCCGCGCGGCGGGGCGCTCGGCGCGGCGGCGGTGCCGGCCGCGGCGGTCGGCAGGGAAATCCGCACGGTCGTGCCGCGCCCCTCCTGGCTTTCGATCTGGATGCTCCCGCGGTGGCGGGCGACGATGCCGTGGACCACCGAGAGCCCGAGCCCGGCGCGCTGCGGCGACCGGGTGGTGAAGAACGGCTCGAAGACCCGGCGGCGCACCTCCTCCGGCATCCCGACGCCGGTGTCGGTCACCACGAGCTCCACCGCGTGGGGCCTCCGGCGCGTGCTGAAGAGCACGCGGCCGCCGTTGGGCATGGCGTCCAGCGCGTTCAGGATCAGGTTGGTCATCATCTCGCGCAGGTCCGCCGGATCGCCGAGGACCGGCGACGTCTCTTCGAGGTCGGTCACCACCTCCACGCGGATGCCGCGCGCCTCCGCCTCGTCCTTCCAGCGGGGGCGCGTCAGGGTCACGGCGTCGTCGATGAGCCGGTTCAGGTCCACCAGCGCGGGCTTCTCGTCCATCCGCGTCAGCGCGAAGCGCTGGAGGCGTCGCACGGTGTCGGCCGCCCGCCAGGCGGCCTCCTCGATGACGCCGAGGTCCTCGCGGAAGGAGCGATCATCCGTGCGCTCGAGCATGAGCTGGGCCTTTCCCACGATGATCGCCAGCACGTTGTTGAACTCATGGGCGATGCCCGCGGACATCTCGCCCAGCGCCCGCGCCTTCTCGCTCTGAACCAGCTGATCGAGGGTGGCTTCCAGCTCCTTGTGCGCCCGCCGCAGCTCGTCGTAGAGCTGGGAGTTTTCGACGGCGATCGCCGCCAGCGCGGCCAGGAGCCGCGCCGCCTCCACCTCGTCGGCGGAGAAATCCTTCACGCCCCTGTCTCCGAGGTACAGACACCCGACCACGCCGTTGCGGGCCCGGAGGGGGACGAGGAGGAGGGCGCGCAGGCCGAGCCCCGCGAGCAGCAGATCCTCGGGCCCGGGGCGGGCCGCGAGGTCGGGGCAGACCACCGGCTGCTGGCTGGAGAACGCCTGCGCCGTCAGCCCTTCATCCCGGCGCGGGTGCCACTGCTCCAGGACCTCTCCCGGAAGGCCGTAGCTCCCCCGCGCGCCCAGCTCCCCGTCCGGCCGCGTCAGGACGATGGCGGCGCAGCGCACCCGGAGCAGGCGGCACCCGGCCTCGCAGGCCGAGGAGAGGACCTCCTCGATGTTGTAGCGGAGGCTGGCCCGCACGGACAGCGCCACCAGCTCCCGGAGACGGTCCACCTGGCCGGCGATCTTGTCCACGAGCCGCCGGTGCACGAGCGCCGTTCCGACCCGGTCGGCGATGAAGAGGAGCAGCTGAATCTCGTCCACCGTGAAGGGGGCCGGGCGGCCGCGCCGGCCGGCGAACAGGACGCCCGCGACCTCTCCCTCCGCGCGGATGGGCAGCGCGATGGCGTCCCGGACCGGAAACCGGACGATGAACGGATCGGGCGGGGCGTCCCCGATGGGCGTCGAGTAGACCAGCGGCCGCCCCTCCCGGAAGGCCCGCCCCACGAGCCCCTCCCCCGGGACCAGGGTGAACTCCGTGAGGTCGTCCTGGCGGAATCCCCGGGAGGTCCGGGGGGAGAGTCGCCCCTGATCGGGATCCAGCAGGAACAGCACCGCGCGATCGACGATCAAGAGGCGGGTGATCCGGTCCATGGCCAGGCCGAACAGTTCGTTGGCGTCCAGGCTGGTGGACGGGATCGAGGCGATCTCCTGGAGGTGGGCCAGGGCCCGCTGCTGGGCGTCGCTCAGCGGCTCCCCGACGGTCTGCCGGCGGACCTCGGCGGCCGTTTCGGCGCTCGCGGGAGTCTGGGCCACCCCGGGTTGCTCCAGCCGCTCGAGGCGCTGCTTGAGCGCGTCGAGGGCGCGGGTGATCTCAGCGAGGGAATTGGACCCGCGATTGTCCGGCGGGTCCTGGTGCGGCTGGTCCATTCCGGATCCTTCCGGACCCCGGGGCCCGGGCTACATCGTCCGCGGAGGGGTTCTCTTCTGCGGGGCTCGGGTCGCGGACGGCAGAGCCCGCGCAGGTGAAGAAGCGAGGAATTATAGGAGGGGTTGAGAGGGCAAGTCAAGCGCGGCGACACGCCCCCTCCCGAAGCGGAGGGGGCGGGGCGCCGTGGCGGTTACTTCTTCAAGGTCCGGATGTAATGGACCAGGCCCCAGCGGTCCTTCTCCGAGAGATGCTTCCAGGGCGGCATGGGGCCACGGCCGTTCGAGATCTTCCAGAAGATTTCCCCGTCGCTCTCCCCCTGGACGGCCGCCGCCGTCCAGTTGGCGGGCTTGACGGGCAGGGCGGCGGCCGCGGGGCCGTCTCCCACTCCCTTGGCGCCGTGGCACGCCACGCAGTTGGCCGCGGCGATTTTCTTGGCGTCGGCGACCACCTTGTCCGACTTGGCGACGGGATTCTTGACGTTCTTCGCTTCGGGCGGGGCGACCCACTTGCCCTGGGCCCAGACGCCGGCGCCCAGCGCGAGGACGGCCACCGCCGCCACGACTCCCACCGTGAATCCGAACCAGCGCGCGCTCATGTCTCCTCCTCTGATTGATCTACCCTCGATCGATTCGACGTAAGAGGCCGACCCCTCATTCACACGCCGCGACGAAGGGCCGGGCGTATTTAACCGCGCCCGTCGGCGACGGTCAAGTGGTTTCTGAGCCACGGCCGAGGGCAGCGAGCATCTCCTCCACGCGGGTGAACTTCACGCGCGGCCGTCCCGCCGTCCGCCCCCGGCCCACCTCGAGCGCGTCGAGCCGCCGCCAGTCGGCGTAGGACACGCAGTTCGGCTGGCGCTGGCGGACCAGCCCTTCCACGGCCGCCGCCTCGGGGTGCGCGGGAGTGAGGACCGCCCCCTGGGCCAGGTCTTCGAGCATCGAGAGCACGGTCTCGGCGGCGTCGGGCTTGTTGGTGCCGATAACCCCCGTCGGCCCGCGCTTGATCCAGCCGGCGGCGTACTCGCCCGCGACGGGTCGCTTGCTGTCCGGATCGAGGACTCGCCCCTTGTCGTTCAGGATCACACCCCAGCGGTTGTTGAAGGGCACGCCCGGCAGGGGGACCCCTCTGTAGCCGACGGAGCGGAAGACCAGGCCCACCGACAGCTCTTCGAACTTGCCGGTCGGCTTCGGCTGCAGCGTTCCGGCCGAGGTGGCCTGGAGATCGTTCTTCACCAGGCGCATCCCCACCACCTGCCCCGCGGCGTTGCCGATGAGCTCGACGGGCGAGACCAGAAAGCGCAGGATCAGCCTCCGGCCCTTCCCGGTCGGCGTGCGCTGCGCGTATTCCTGGAGGATCTCCACTTTCTTCCGCGCCGCCCGGTCCTGGCTCTGTTCGACCGCGGCCCGGCTCAGCTCGTCCAGCTGGACCTCCTCCGGGAGGACGACGATGTCGGCGCCCGGCAACTCTCCCAGCTCCTTGATCTCCGGGTTCGTGAAGGCGGCCTGGGCCGGGCCGCGCCGTCCGAGCATGTAGACTTCCTTGACGCGGCTCCGCCTGAGCGCCTCGAGGGCGCGATCGCTGATGTCGGTCGCCGCCAGCTCCTGCGGCGTGCGGCACAGGATGCGGGCCACGTCCACCGCGACGTTGCCAACGCCGACCACCGCCACGCGCTCCTGCTGGAGGTCGAACTCCAGGTCCTGGAAATTGGGATGGCCGTTGTACCAGGCGACGAACTCGGTGGCCGGATGGCTCCCCCGGAGGTCCTCTCCGGGGATCTCCATCCGCCGGTCGGTCTGGGCGCCGGTCGCGTAGACGATCTGGTGGTAGTGCTCCCGCAGGTCCGCCAGCGTGAGGTCCTTGCCGAATTCGACGTAGCCGTAGAACCGGAAGCGGGGATCGGCCGCGACCTTGTCGAAGGTCGCGGCCACGGACTTGATCTTCTGGTGGTCGGGCGCCACGCCGCCGCGCACCAGGCCGAACGGCGTCGGCAGCCGCTCGAACATGTCCACCTCGACGACCAGGCCCTCGCGCCTGAGGAGATGCTCCGCCGTGTAGAAGGCCGCGGGGCCGGACCCGATGATGGCGACGTGCAGCGGTGCGCCGGGAGCGCCGGGATGGGCCATCAGGCCTTGTCGGCCAGGATCTGGGTCTCCAGGGTCTCCACCTTCCCCTGGTACGTGTCGCGCTGGGCCTTGACCACGTCGCCGATGGAGATGATCCCGATGAGTTTCCCGCCGGTCACCACGGGGAGGTGACGGATCCGCTTTTCGGTCATCAGGTTGGCGACGGCCAACAGATCGTCTTCCGGCACCCCCGTGATGACGTCCCGGGTCATGATCTCGCTCACGGCCCGCCCGAACACCTGCTCGTCCCGGGCGGCCTCCCGCACGATGTCGCGCTCGGAGACGATTCCGACGGGGTGGCTCGCCGCGTTCACGACGATGAGGGCGCCGATGTTATGCCTGGCCAGGAGCGCCAGGGCGTCCCTGAGCGTTTGCTCGGGACGGATGGTGATCGGTGCTCCGCTCTTTTTGGCGAGGAGACTGGCGATGTTCATGGGCCGGCCCTCCTTCCGACGGACACAGTCGGCGCGACTATAGGCGGGGCGGCGGGCTGTGTCAAGAACGGTCAGGCCGCCGCGTCGTCCAGGAGCCAGAGCAGCGCGGCGACCACGCCGTACGATCCCGCCAGCGCCGCCGGGATGGCGGAGGGGGCGGTCCAGGCCCAGAAGAGCGCGCCGTTCGGCTCGGGCGAATGGATGATCCCGAAGAGCGTCGCCGCGCTCGCGACGGCGAACACCACCCCGGCCAGCCGGAGACGGCGGTCGATGATGAGAGCGACGGCGGACCCCCAGAGGAGGGCGGTGAGGATGAAGCCGTTTCCGAGGACGAGCAGCGTCTGGTAGCCGGCCCTCGCCTCCCCCCCCAGATCGGTGAAGGTTTTTCCGACGGCCCCGAGGAGCGAGCCCTCCTGGATGAGGAGCAGCGCGGCGACGGCGGGCAGAAAGCTGACGGCCACCGCCGGCGCGTGGCGCGGCGGGCTCGCCACGAAGGCCTGGGCGGTGATTTCGAGGCCGATGAACACCAGAATGGGGGCCACCGCGGCCTCGGGCAGGAGCCCCACGAGCAGCGCCACCACGCCGACCATGGCCCCGACGCCCACGACCAGGCCCGTGGCCAGCGTGTAGCCGGCCCGCGCTCCCATGGCCTTGTAGGCCGGGTGGCCGATGTATGGTGTGTTCTGGATCACGCCGCCCGCCAGCCCCGCGAGGAGCGTGGCCCCGGCCTCGGTGAGCAGGATGTCGCGGGTGCGGTACTCGTCTCCCGCGGCCACCGCGGACTCGGTGTTGTCGATGCCCCCGATGATCGTGGCCAGGGCGAACGGGAGCGCGACCGCCAGGTACGGCAGCGTGACGTCCAGCGCGCCCAGCCACGCGAGGGTGGGGAGCGGAGGCGCCAGCATGGGCGTGGGGATTCCCACCACCGGCCGGCCGGGTCCCGCGAGGCCGAGGCCTTCCCGCCCCCAGAAAATCGCCGCGCCGATGGCCACCGCGGCAAACGCCCCCGGGATCCCCCATGGCAGGCGCTGCTTTCCCACGAGGGCGACCAGGAGGACCACGAGGGACACCAGGCCGACCAGCGGATCGGCGAAGATCTTCAGGGCCGGGAGAAAGGCGATCAGGAGGATCGCCACGCCGGCGATGGAGCCGAGGAGCGCGGCGCGAGGCACCACCCGTCGCACCCAGTCGCCCGCGAAGGACAGGACGAGCTTGACGACCCCCATCGCCACCGTCACGCCCATTCCCACCTGCCAGGCCAGCTGCGGGTCCCCGGTCAGCAGCATGACCGGGCCCAGGACGCCGAAGACGATGCCGAAGAGGGACGGCGTGTCAATGCCGAACGGCATGGCGGTGACGTCCTCCCTGCCCGTCCGCCGCGCGAGCCTCCACGCGAGCCATGTGTACGCCAGGTCGCCGACGAGCACCCCCAGGGCCGTGCCGGGGATCATCCGGAAGAGCACGAGGTCGGCGGGGAACTTGAAGAGCCCGATGAGGAGCGAGGAGAGGATGACGAGCTGGGTGAGGTTATCGAGGGCGAGACCGAAGAAGGCGTTGACGTCTCCCGCGGCGTACCAGCGGGGGCGGGGCCTCACGGTCTCCTCAGCGGGCGCGGCCGGCTGCCGCGGCGGCCCGGCGTTACCAGCGGAGGGAGCGGCCGTAGCAATAGAGCGCGATGGCGAAGAGGAGCAGCGTCTGGGCCCCGTTGAGCCAGCCGCCGGGCGTGACCCGGTAGATCGTGCTGATCATCCCCGCCATGGAGGCGAGGCCCACCAAGAAGCTCACACCGGCCAGCAGCATGCAGAGGATGATGAGCGTTCGCAGGATCTCCATGGCCGCCTCCTTCACCTGGGGCGGGCACCCCGGGCTGTCGCCACGCCCGCCCCCGCCGGAACTTTGCCCGCCGCTCCTGCCGTCGCCCGATCTCAGTCAGGGCGATAACGGGGCGGCCATCACGCCCGCGCGCCCCGTCATAACGAACGACGGGGGCGATCTCAGTCAGGGCGATAACGGGGCGGCCATCACGCCCGCGCGCCCCGTCATAACGAACGACGGGGGCGGATGACCGCCCCCGTCGGCGCCCGCCCCCTCAGGGGCTCAGCACTCGTTGTAGCCGCAGGACAGACACTTCTTGCACCCCTCTTCGTAGATGAAGGTGGCCTGGCCGCATTCCTTGCAGAGGTCTCCGATCCGGTGCGGCCCGGACCCGTTGCCCCCCTCCGCCCCCTCCGGCTTCACCTGGCCGAGATACTCCGCGAGGGTGCGCGCCAGCGCGTCCGGCAGCGACAGGACCTTGGCGGGCCCGAAGCCGGTCGGCTGGCCGCCGCCGATGCGGGAGAGCTGGTTGATGACTTCCTCCATCCGGCGCTTGGCCGAGAACGGCGAGGGCAGGCGGAGGACGAGGGAGATCAGCCGGCCGAGGGCTTCGGCCACCGCCATGGTGTCGGAGCCCCCCTTGCCGACCTGGGCGAATACCTCGAACGGCTCCCCCTCCCCTGTCTCGTTGACCGTGATGAACGCGGTGCCGATGGGCGTCTCCATGCGGTACGTGAGGCCGCGGAGGCTGTGGGGCCGCGGCTTGATCACGGCCGGCCCGGCGGGCGGCACCGAAATCTCCTCCTTCTTGGCCCTCGTCCCGACCCCCACGTTCAGCACCTGCTCGCCCTTGCAACCGTCGCGGAAGACGGTGATCCCCAGACAGGCCAGCTTCCAGGCCAGGAGGTACGCGTTGGCGACATCTTCCTCGGTGGCCAGGTTGGGCAGGTTGATCGTCTTGGAGACCCCGTTGTCCGTGTATTTCTGGAACGCGGCCTGATGGCGCACGTGCCACTCGTAGGGGATCTCGTGGGAGGTCTTGAAGACGCGCTGCGCCGGCTCCGGCACGCCGGGGATTCCGTGGAGCGAGCCGCGCTTGAGCACCTCCTGCATCAGGGCCTCGGAATGGAAGCCGTGGTCCCGGGCGAGCTTATCGAAGACCTCGTTCACGAAGGGGAGCACGCGCTCGCCGTCGGGCTGCTTCACCCGGTGCTCGAAGGCCAGGGCGAAGATCGGCTCGATACCCGAGGAGCAGCCCGCGATCATGGAGATGGTCCCCGTGGGTGCGATCGTCGTGACCGTGGAATTGCGCATGGGGCGCCCGTGCTTGTAGATGGAGCGCGACCAGTTGGGGAACGGCCCCCGCTCCTCGGCGAGCCGGGCCGACTGGTCGTGGGCGTGCTCCTTGACGAAGGCCATGAGCTGCTCGGCCAGGTCCAGCGCCTCCTGGCTGTCGTAGGGGACCCCCATGATGAAGAGCAAGTCCGCCCAGCCCATGATCCCCAGGCCGATCCGCCGGTTGGACTTGACGGTGGCGTCGATCTCGGGCAGCGGGTACGGGTTCATCTCGATGACGTCGTCCAGGAAGCGGACGGACAGGCGCACCACCCGCTCCAGCTCCTCCCAGTCGATGGTCCACTCGCCGTTGTCGCCCCCCCGGGCGAACTTGGAGACGTTGAGGCTGCCCAGGTTACAGTTGTGGACGATCATTCCCTCAGCGATCAGCGAATGGGTCACCGGCTCAGAGACGTCGTAGACCTCGACCTCCTCGTCCGGAACCACGGATGCGACCTGGATGGCGAGACGATCCTGCTTGGTTCGCTGCCAGGCGAACCGGTCGCAGCGTTCCTGCTTCTTGGGTGTCAGCGGGAAGCCGACGAGGTCGAGAAAGCGGTGGTAGCTTTCACCGTTCACTTTGAGCTGGCCCCAGGCCCGGCCCGTCGGGCGATGCGGATAATACTTGATGTTGCTCCGCATGCCGAGATTCACCAGGAGCAGCTGAACCTCTCTCAGCAGCTCCAGCGATGCGGAACTCAGGGTCACCTGAGGCTTGCGGTGCGTCTTGGACCCGTCGGCGCCGAAGAGCCCCTGGAGGTAACGGATCTGCTCCTCTTTCGGCGCGGTGAAGATGAACTTCGGCGCCCGCTTCGCGGGACCGCGCGCCGCCGCGAACCCGTAGGCTTTGAATGCGGCGATGGCCGCGGCTCGATCAGTTCCGACGCAGCGAACCATCGTGGCCTGCGTCTGGACTCTGGTTGAGGTTCCGGTAAACTGCCGCCAGACGGGCATCAGGCGCTCAAAAGCCATTTCGTCGTCGGGACCGAAGGTGAGCCCTACTGCGTCGGTGAACCAGCCATCACCCGTGAACCACCCGAACATGCGCTGGAGATCCCCGTCGGTGCTCGCGATGGTGAGCGGGCCGGCCATGCCGGTCTGGATGAGGACGCGGTCGTCGCGGGAGAGCGTTCCGGCCTCTTTCCAGCCGGTCTCCGTCAGGATGCGGTGATCAGGGGTGACGCGAATCTGCTGCCCGTTGGTGAGCGTAACGCGGACGGTCGGCTTCACGCCCACCTTCACAACCGCGGCGGGCCGAAATACTATGTGCCTCCCCTGCCCGTTGAGATTGGTGGCGACCAGCACAGACTCGCCGCGCTGCTGCCGGTCGTACAGGTCGGCAATCGCCTCCAGCCCGTGATCTGTGGTAATCCTTGTTTCCGGTGCGAAACACGCCTCGTTCGGCAAGAGAGGCTGCTCGCCACACCCTCGGGACACGTAGCCTTCGGTGATCCAAGTATCTGTTTCAGACTCGTACAAGTCGTAAGTGGTTTCCAAGCCGGCTGGCTCAATGCTCAGAATCTTTGCCGCACCCGACACCCCTGCGTGGAGTGTCTGGACCTCGTCGCCAGGACGACACCGATCCAGCCGGATGGGGCGAAATCCCGCCCCCTCGCGATCGACGTAGAACTGATGACCTGCGGTTGCGCGCAGCATTCCCCCATCTGAGAACCGGATACGAAAGACTGGAGTGTTGAGGTACGTTTCCACCCTCGCGACAGGGCGAGGGCCTTTGACAGTCAGAATGAAATCCCCGGGCTGGATGGTGTCCACCTGACGCGATCCCTCCGGAATGGCCACCAGGGTATCACCCGTGACGCATGGGTTCGTCGCCTCCACCATCCCGACTTCTGGCGTGGGGTTCGCCGGGCTCCGGTTGATGCGGTCGATGAAGACCATGCCCGGGTCGCCGGTACGCCACGCCGCGCGGACGATGCGCTCGAAGACCTCGCGCGCGGAGAGCTTCCCCGTCACCGCGCCGCTGTGGGGATTGATCAGCTCGTAGTCCTCGCCCCTTTCGAGGGCGTCCATGAAGCGGTCGGTGGCGGCCACCGAGATGTTGAAGTTGGTGATGCCGCCGTCGAGCTTGCACTCGATGAACTCGAGGATGTCCGGATGGTCCACCTTCAGGATCCCCATGTTGGCACCGCGGCGGGTGCCGCCCTGCTTCACCGCCTCCGTCGCGCCGTTGAAGACGCGGAGGAAGGAGACGGGGCCCGAGGCCTTGCCGCCCGTGGAGGCCACGACGTCGTCTTTGGGGCGGAGGCGGGAGAACGCGAACCCGGTGCCGCCCCCGCTATTGTGGGACACGAACCCGTTGGCAATGTAGGCATGCTTTACGGGGACGGTCAGGTCATAAACACGGCGGATCCCCGCATAGCCGATGGCGGTCACCCGGACGAAGAAGAGCTCCTCCGCCGCCAGCTCTTCGAAGAACGGCGGAAATGGGGCGTGCTCCTTCATGACGGCCGTCAGCCTCTGTCGGCTCAACTCGCGGGGAGCCGTGACCCGGTGGAGGAGGTCGTCGTAGTGGATTTTCGCCTCGCGCCTGGAGCTCCCGGGAAGAGCGTCATACCAGGCGCGCAACCGCGCGCGTTGATTGGGAATGGTCTCGCCCTTGACGAAAATCTCCTGATCGTCCACGGTGGCCAAGCGCGCCGCCTTCTTTGCAGCGGCAAAGCCGATCTTTTCCCGGAATGTGCGGAAGCCCGCCTTGGTGCAGATGGAGACCTGCCAGCTCTCATAGTCGGCCGCAGAGATGTCGCGCCGTAGATGTGTCGGCACACCGAGAGCGAGCAGCATGATTTGCAGTTCTTCGCCGAGCCGGCACGAGCTCGTCGTCAGGGTGATGTGGCCGTTCTCGCGGACGCACCCGTCCGCCGTGAAGAGACCGCGAACGAAGGCGCGGGCGACCTCCTCAGGGCTGCGGAGGATGATCTCCGGAATGCGGGCCTCGCGTGACGAGACTTTGGTGATGCCGAGGAAGGCAAACCATTCCTTGATCTGCCTGCTCAGGATCGAAACCTCAAAGGCGTTCTCCCGTGCGTACTTGCTCACGCCGGGAGTCTTTTCGAAGAGCGTGGCGCTCAGCTCTTTGATCCGCTCGACGACCTCAGGGCAGTCCCCTCCGACCGTGAAACGTATTCCGTCCCGGTGGTTCGATCCATCGCCGATGTAGAGCCCGATGAGCTCCGCAAGCTCCGGCGTGAGCTCTCGGGGCAGACGATATTCCGTCGCCTTGAAGCTCGTCCGGTTTCGTCCGGGCTTCTGAGTAAGCGTGAACTCGGGCAGCTTCGCCTCGCCACCGGCCCAGGAGCCCGGCTTCATGACCAGCCAGTCGCCTTCCCGGACCTCGCCGATCTTCCGCCAGCAGTAGGACCCGTCCTGGGCGACGATCAGCAATCGATGTTCGGCCGTTCCGACGATCGTATAGCCTCGATTGGTTCTCACCTCGAAGACGGGCTGCTCGCCGTTATCGTGAAGCCCGCTTGCGTGGAAAGGGCCCTCATCGGTCATGACCAGGGCGCCGTCCCGCACTTCGCTCAACCGGGTCAGGCCGTTGCTCATCACCAGGGTGTCCCCGACAAGGCATTTATGGATGATCGCCGCTGCCTTCACGGCATCGAAGATCTCCTCCATGGAATCGCCGACGGGGAGCACGTAGCAGGCGGAGTACTGGAGCTGGTTGCCCTTGCCGGCGTTCATGAGGGTGGGCGAATTGGGGAGGAAGTAGCCGTCCACCATCAGGTCGTAGAAGGCCGAGGCGACTTCCTGCATCGCCGCCCGGCTCCGCCCGTAGCGCTCCTCAGCCCGGGCGATGGACAGGGCCACCCGCCAGCACATCTCCTCCGGAGTCTCCAGCACCTCCCCACCCTTGCGGGTGAGATAGCGCTCTCGGAGGACCCGGAGGGCGGGCTCGGTCCACTTCCCGACTTTCGACGGCCGCGTGTCA
>JACPSW010000078.1 GCA_016193045.1 Candidatus Rokuibacteriota bacterium
CGCCGCGCTGCGCGCGGCGGACGGGACGAGGGGGGCCCACTGCGCGCGGCCCCGCGGGGGCTGCACCCTGCGCCACCCGCCCGGTCGCGCCATCGCCGTTCGTGAATAATGCGCGCTAGGGCAGGGTGAGGGGACCTAGGCCATGGGGACGCGCGACGGAACCAGCGTGCGCGTGAGCGGATCAACCGACAAGGCAAACTGCTCGAGCGAAACGGCACCGAGCAGCGCGAGGCTCCCGGGCGGGCCGAACAGGCAAGTCGTGTGGAGGGTCCGGCCGTCAATGGTGAGCAGGATCTCGGTCGCCGCCCACTCTTCCTGGCGTCCGTCCGCGAGCATGATCGGCACACGCCACTCGGGGGTCAGCCCCAGAGCCTCGAGTTGCGATGAGGGAAGGCAGGTGAACATGGCCCCGGTGTTTACAAAACATTTCACCTCGACGGGAGGAGAATCACCCCGGGGATTGGCCACGAGCGCCGGATACGTGAGCGTGCTCATCGCCACGAATTATAGCATCAGAGCGGGGTTGATCGGGCTCACGCTCTCGCAATCGTTCCTCGCCCGCGCGGACGAGGTGATCGAGTGAGCGGCGTTCCGATCGATCCGCGACGCATCGAGGTCGTCGACGACCGCGTCGCCCGGATACTCCGCGGGATGTCCGGCATGGACCGGCTCCGCCTCGCCCATGAGGCCTGGGAACTGGCCCGCCAGCGCCTCATCGCGTTCGTTACCGCGCGCCATCCGCAATGGAGCCCGGAACAAGTCCGTCAGGAGGTGGCGAGACGGCTCGGCTATGAATCAGGCTGAGCTGCTTCGGTATATCGTGGAGAAGCTGGAAGGCATCGGGATCGACTACATGGTCAGCGGGTCGCACGCCTCCATCTACTATGGAGAGCCCCGAATGACCCACGACATCGACGTCGTCGCCGAGGTGACTCTCACTCACCTGCCGGCGCTGCTCGACCGTTTCGCCTCACCGGAATTCTATTTGAGCGAAGAGGCAGCCCGCGACGCGATCCTCACGCGCGGGCAGTTCAACATCATCCACTCGCCCACCGGCCTCAAAGTCGATATCGTCGTGCGGAAGGACACGCCGTATCATCGGGTGGAGTTCGCCCGCCGCTGGCGCCAGCCGCTGCTCCCGGGCGTGGAGGCCTATTTCGCCCGCCCCGAGGATGTCATCCTGAACAAGCTCCTGTACTTCCAAGAGGGTGGCTCCGAGCGTCACTTGCGGGATATCACCGGCATGCTTCGAGTTTCGGGACCCGAGATTGACACGCGCTACATCGACGAGTGGGCTCAACGGCTGGGTGTCGGCGACGTCTGGCGGGCGGTGCTCCAGCGCACGGAGACCAGATGACACCCGCGACATCGAAGATGCTCGCCGCCGCGCTTGCGCTCGGCCTCCTCGTGGCGCCGCTCGCCGCCGACGGCCAGCAGACGGGGAAGGTCCACCGGATAGGCTATCTCTCCAGCGGCTCGTCGACCGCTGTCCCACATGTCATTGAGGCGTTCCGGCAAGGGCTGCGCGAGCTCGGGTGGGTGGAAGGGCAGAACATCGTCATCGACTATCGATTTGCGGAGCATAGGTACGACCGGCTGCCCGACCTCGCGGCCGAACTGATCCGGCTCAAGGTGGACATCATCGTAGCCCCGGCGACGCCAGCTGCGACGGCAGCCAAGAACGCCACCGGGACGATCCCCATCGTCATGATTGGCGTTGGCGATCCCGTTAGCACCGGGTTCGTCGCGAGCCTTGCGCGCCCGGGCGGGAACGTCACAGGGTCGTCCTATTTCGTCGGACTGGAAATATACGGCAAACAACTCGAGCTGCCCAAGGAGACCGTCCCCAAGGTCCGCCGGGTGGCGATCCTTTCGAACCCGACAAATCCGGCCCACCCGCTCTGGATCAGAGAAATCAAGGGCGCGGGCGCGTCCTTGGGAGTGCAGCTTCAATTCCTGGAGGCCCGCGGTCCCACCGAGGTCGACGGCGCATTCGCGGCCATGGCCAAAGAGCGCGTTGGGGGACTCCTAGTAGTGGCAGACGGGCTATTCATGACCCACCGAACACGGCTCGCAGACCTCGCAGCCAAGAGCCGCCTGCCGTCAGTCGGCTATAGGGAGCTCGTGGAAGCCGGCGGCCTCATCTCTTACGGGCCGAGCCTGCCTGATCTCTGGCGGCGCGCCGCCACCTACGTGGACAGGATTCTCAAGGGCGCCAGGCCCGGCGACCTGCCCGTGGAGCAGCCGACGAAGTTCGAGTTGGTCATCAATCTCCAGACCGCCAAGGCGCTCGGGCTGACGATCCCGCAGTCCATCCTCCTCCGGGCGGACAGGGTGATCGAGTGAGCGGCGTTCCGATCGATCCGCGACCCGAGGCTGATCCGGTGACGCACACCGGCACTACAACTCGAAGAGGGGGATCCTCAGTTCGCGCGCCGCGACGACCAGGCGATCATCGTAGCTCGCCAGCTTCACGGTCTGCCCGCGGCCTCGGAGAAACTCTATGGAGGCCAGGTGAAGGGCGTCGAGGGTGCGGACCGGGCTCGGAAACGGCTCCAGAGCCCTGGCGAGCACAGGCGGAGCAAGCTCGACAAGGGCGACCCGGCCCAGGAGCGCCCGCACGTGCTCGCCGTGAGAGCGGGAAAGCCTGCGCGCGTGGATCCGGATCCAGAGCTCGTACTCCAGGAGACGGCTCGAGATCAGCGGCTCTTGCCAGAGCACCTCGGGGGGCGATCGGTCCTCCGCCAGAAGATGGGCGAGGGCGACGGACGTGTCGAGATAGGTCACCGGCCCCCTCGATCCTCCTCCAGCTCTTTGAGCAGGTCGCTCAGAGGCGCGACCGGAGCGCGTGGCGGGACGCCGCCGGGTGGAAAAGCCGCAGGCGTCACCCAGCCGCGTCGCACTGCCTCGGCAAGCATGGCATCAGCCAGCAGCGGGCTACGCCCTTCCCGGGGAGGCACGAGTTCCGCCACGACGCGGTCGCGATCGGTGACCAGGACCGTTTCCCCTCCCGCGGCAAGGCGCACGTACTCGCTGAGCTTGTTCTTGAGCACTTTGAGCCCGACCGAACGCATGTTGTCAAGGTAGCTCCCGGAAGCTACCTTTGTCAAGCCCGGAGAAGGGCACCCAGATGAGCGACCATAAAGTCGCTGCCCTCGCGCTCGCCCTCGCTGTCTTCGGTTTGCCGCTCGGCGCCGGCGCCCAGCAGCCGGCGAAGGTGGGGCGAGTGGGGTATCTGGCTGCGGTCGCTGACCCCCAGGGGAGTTCCGGGGCCGGCCACTTCCGTGAACGGCTGACAGAACTCGGCTACGTTGAGGGAAAAAGCATCGCATTAGAACGCGGGTGGGCATTCTCTGGAGCCTGGGCAGTCCGTCTCACCCCCGCTACCTGGGAGAACGTCAGCGTTGCTCTCAGGCTGGGACTCACCGTCCGGGATCGGCAGGCGGGAAGAGTTCGAGGGCGCTTTCAGGCAGATGAGGGAGGCCCGCCTGGACGCGGTGGCCATCTACCCCGACCCCCTGTTCGCGCCGTTCCGGCCGCGAATCGCGGAGCTGGCGATCAGCAACCGGCTCCCGTCGATGTGCGGCTTCAGGCCGTACGTCGAAGCGGGCTGCCTGATGTCGTACGGGCCACATCTCCCCACCATGTGGCGCCGGGCCGCCGACCTCGTGGACAAGATCATGAAGGGTGCCAGGCCGGCCGACATCCCCGTGGAGCAGCCACCCAAGCTCGAGCTGATCGTCAACCTGAAAACGGCGAAGGCGTTGGGGCTGACGATCCCACGTTCCGTCCTCATCCGGGCCGACGAGGTCATCCAGTAGGGGGACCCATGAAGTCTTCGACAAGCCGGCCTCGGATCAGCATTGATGTGATCCCCGAAGTGCGACGACGCCTGCGGCTCGCGGCGGCCAAGCGGGATCTGACGATCCGACAGTACGTTCTGGAAGCGATCGAGGAGCGACTCCGGGAGGACCTGGGGGACGAGAGCGGAGGGGTTTGGACTCTGAGCGGGAAGTCAGACCCGGTGCTGGCGGAACTGTGGGACAACCCGAGGGACTCGGCGTATGACCGCATATAGGACGATCGCTTCTGTCATCGCCCTTTCCCTCGGGGTCCTCGCGGCGCCGCTCGCCGCCGACGCCCAGCAGTCGGCGAAGGTCCACCGTATCGGATGGCTCGGCCAAGCCTCGCCCGGCCCTGAGGTGTTGCGCATCGTCGATGCCTTCAGACAGGGGCTGCGGGAGCTGGGTTACGTAGAGGGGCAGAACTTGATCCTGGAGTACCGGTGGGCGCAGGGGAAGATTGAGCGTCTTCCCGACCTCGCTGCTGAGCTGGTCCGTCTCAAGGTTGATTTCATCATCGTGGCGACCACGCCCAGCGCCTTCGCAGCCAGGCAGGCGACCTCGACCATCCCGATCGTCATGGTCGCGGGACCCGTGGATCCTGTCGCGCAGGGTCTCGTTGCGTCCCTGGCGCGACCTGGCGGCAATGTCACCGGGTTGGTCCTTCTCCCCGGCCCGGAGATAGCCGGCAAATATCTCGAGATCTTCAAGGAGGCCGCTCCCCGGCTCTCGCAGGTTGCGGTCCTCTGGAATCCCGGTAATCTGGGCCACTCGGTCTTGTTGAGGGAGATGGGACCCGCAGCCCGGGTGTTGAGGCTGCGATTGCACCCAATGGAGGCGCGAACTCCCGACGACTTCGACAGCGCCTTCTCGGCGATGACCAGGGCAGGCGCCGACGGACTCGTCGTCCTTGCCGATCCCAACACCTTCCTCCACCGGAAGCGCCTTGCCGACCTCGCAATGAAGAGCCGCCTTCCCAACATGCACGCCCTGACCGAGTTCGTGGAGGCGGGGGGCTTGATAGCCTATTCCCCGAGCTTTCCCGACGTGGCCCGGCGCGCAGCCACCTATGTTGACAAAATTGTAAAGGGCACCAAGCCCGGCGACCTGCCGATCGAACTGCCCACGCGCTTCGAATTGGTCATAAATCTCAAAACCGCCAAGGCCCTAGGCGTCACCATCCCCCGATCAATGCTCCTCCGGGCGGACAGGGTGATCGAATGACGCTCTTCGCGGGCGTGCGCGTGCTGGACCTCACCCGGATGCTGGCGGGGCCGTACGGCACCATGCTGATGGCGGACCTCGGCGCCGAGGTGATCAAGATCGAGGAGCCCGACGGCGGCGACCCGATGCGGATCATGGGGCCGCCCTTTCTTCCCAACGGCGAGAGCGCCTATTTCCTCGCCATCAATCGCAACAAGAAAAGCCTGGCCCTGGACCTCACGAAGCCCGAGGGGCGCCGGGTGTTCTACGACCTGGCCCGGGTTGCCGACGTCGTGTGGGACAATTTCAGGCCCGGCATCATGGCCAGGCTCGAGTGCGACCCCCCGCGCCTCAGCGCGCTCAACCCTCGGCTCATCTGCTGCTCGATCTCCGCCTACGGCCAGGAGGGGCCGTACCGCGACTGGCCGGCCTTCGACCTGGCGCTTCAGGCCATGGGCGGGGCCATGAGCGTGACGGGCGAGGAGGGGCGCCCGCCGGTCAGGATGGGGATCCCGATGGGAGACCTGGCGGGCGGGATGTTCGGGGCGTTCGCGGTCGCCGGGGCGCTCTTCCGCCGCGAGCGGACGGCGGAGGGGAGCGTCATCGACCTCTCGCTCCTCGACGCCCAGGTCTCGCTCCTGACCTATCTGGCGCAGTACTTCTGGACCGACGGCAAGGTGCCCGGCCCCATGGGCTCGGGCCACGCCTCGGTGGTGCCCTACCAGGCTCTCCAGACCCACGACGGCTCGCTGATCATCGCCGTCTTCGCCGAGAAGTTCTGGGGGAGCTTCTGCCGGGCGGTGGGCAAGGCCGAATGGGAGCGCGACCCCCGCTTCGTCACCAATGCCGACCGCGTCCGCAACCGCCAGGTGCTGATCCCGTTGATCGAAGACACCTTCAAGAGCCGCACAACCAAGGAATGGCTCGACATCCTTCACCGCGAGGGCGTTCCCGCCGCGCCTATCCAGCGGGTGGACCAGGTCCTCTCGGATCCCCAGGTCCTCCTGCGCAAGATGGTGACGAGCCTCCAGCACCCGAAGCTCGGCCGGCTGCCGAGCCTCGGGAGCCCGATCAAGATGGACGGCGCCATGGAGGTGCCTCTCGCCCCGCCGCCGGCGCTCGGCGAGCACACCCAGGAGATCCTCACGAAGCTCCTGGGCTACACGCAGGGGCAGATCGAAGGCCTGCGCGGCCAGGGAGCCATCGCGTGAACTTCAGGGTCATCGGGCGATCGGTCCCGAAGCGCGACGGCCCCGAAAAGGTCACGGGCCAGACCCGCTACCTCCACGACCTCCAGGTGCCGCGGATGGCCCACGGCAAGATCCTCCGCGCCCGTTACCCCCACGCCCGCATCGTGAGAATCGACACCTCGAAAGCGGAGAAGCTCCCCGGGGTCCTCGGGGTCATCACCGGCGAAGCCGTCGAGCAGCATCCCTTCGGCTTCGCCAAGGATCACCTGGCCCTCAAGCGGGGGAAGGTGCGCTCCATCCGGGACGAGGTGGCCGCCGTCGCCGCCGAGACTGAAGCCATCGCCGAGGAGGCGCTGGACTTGATCGAGGTGGAGTACGAAGAGCTGCCCGGGGTGTTCGACCCCGACTCGGCGCTCGAGCCCGGGGCGCCGCTCGTCCACGAGGAGCGCGAGGGAAACCTCGTGGACTTCCGCTTCTCCTTCGAGCACGGGGACGTAGACCGCGCTTTCCGCGAGGCCGACGCGATCGTGGAGGGCACGTACCGGCTGAATTACGTCACCACCGCGTGCCTCGGCACCATGGCGGCCATCGCCGCCTGGGACATCCAGGGGCGCCTCACGATGTGGGCGGCCACCCAGGCCCCCTTCCTCTACCAGCGTGACCTGGCCCGGGCGCTCGGCATCCCCGGCGACCGCATACGTGTCGTTCAACCCCCCGTCGGCGGCAACTTCGGCCGCGGCCTGGATCTCTATCCCATCGACGTGATCGCGGCGCTCCTCGCCCGTCACGTGCGGCGCCCCGTGAAGATCGTCTTCGAGCGGATCGAAGAATTCATCGCCAGCCCGACGCGCGAGCCGTGCGTCATCCACATGAGGACGGCGGCGAGGAAGGACGGGACGCTCCTGGCCCGGGCCGGGCGCGTGGTGATCGACAGCGGAGCGTACGTCTCCTGGGGCTCGACGACTCCCACGGTGATCCTGGCCACCACGGCGGGGCTCTACCGCTGTCCCAACGTCAGGTTCGACTCGACGATCGTCTATACGAACAACCTCTACTCGGGCTCCATGCGGGGTTACGGGAACCTCGAGGCCACGTTCGCGGTCGAGTCCCAGATGGACGAGCTGGCCGACCGTCTCGGGATGGACCGCTGGGAGCTCAGGTGCCGGAATGCCAACCAGCCCGGCGACGTGACCCCCCAGGGCTTCTCCATCACCTCCTGCGCCCTGACCGAATGCCTGGATGCCGCGAAGAAGGCGATCCTCACGCCCCCGCAGCGGCCGCCCCGCCCGGGGTGGAAGCGCGGCGTGGGCTACGCCGGCATGTTCCACGTGGGCGGCGGGGCAAGGATCTATCGCTCGGACGGCTGCGGCGCGATCCTGAAGCTCGACGACTTCGGCAGGCTCACCCTCATGACGGGGGCGAGCGAGATCGGCCAGGGATCGGAGACGGTCCTGTCCATGATCGCCGCCGAGGCGCTCGGCATCCCGCTCGACCGCGTGGAGGTGGTGAACCACGACACGGTGGTGAGGCCCTGGGACGTGGGCGTCCACGCGAGCCGCACGACTTTCATCGCGGGCAACGCCGTCCTCCTGGCGGCTGCGGACCTCAAGCAGAAGCTCCTGGCCTTGGCAGCCGAGGTCATGGACGAGCCGGCGGAGCGCCTGGAGCTGGCCGACGGCTTCGTGTTCGTGAAGGATGCTCCCGACCGCCGCCTCCCGTACGACAAGGTCGTGCGCTCCGGCCATTTCAGGGAAGGGGGGAGGACCCTCGTGGCAGAGGCGTTCTACGACCCACCCACCCGGATGCTCAACAAGGAGCTCCGCGGCAACATCTCGGCGGCCTACGGCTTCGCCGCTCAGGCGGTGCTCGTGGAAGTGGAAGAAGAAACCGGGAAGGTGGAGGTCCTCAAGGTCGTCTCGGCCCACGACGTGGGGCGCGCATTGAACCCCGCGGCGTGCGAGGGGCAGGTCCACGGCGGGATCCATATGGGGCTCGGCTACGCCCTGACCGAGCAGCTCCACGTCGAGAACGGCTACGTCCTGAACCCCCAGTTCATGGAGTACGCGATCCTCCACGCGGCCGACATGCCGGAGATCGAGGTCCGCCTGATCGAGAGCGTGGACCCGGCCGGCCCCTTCGGCGCCAAGGGGATCGGCGAGGCGGGCGCGATCCCCGTCGCCGCCGCCGTGGCCAACGCCGTCCACGACGCGGTCGGCGTCAGGATCAGGGAGCTGCCGCTCACCCCCGAGCGCGTCCACCGCGCCCTCCAGACGGTGTCAGACACCGGTGTCTGACACCGTCGGGGCAGGGGGGGAGGGTGAGGGGGTGAATGGCCCCATGGAGAACACGGTCCTTCGAGAACTCACGTGGGATGCCGGGGCGGGGCGGCTTCTCTTCAAGGATGTCCCGTACCTCCTCATCCGGCCCGAGACGCTCGTCGCATTGCAGAAGGCGGTCGAGGCCGAGCTGGGCGAGCGGGCCGGCGAGCTGCTGGCGCGCGGTGGCCATACGGGCGGCGCGCTCTCGACTCGCCGTTACCGGGAAGCCTTCGGGCTCGGGGCTGAGGAGACGGCGCGCTTCATCGTGAGGATGGGACGCGAGATCGGCTGGGGGGACTTCAGGCTCGAGCGCCTGGACCTTAGCGCGCGGGAGATCGTCGTCACTGTGGGACGTTCGCCCTTCGCCGAGGCCTACGGTCCTGCCAGCCGCCCCATCTGCCACCTGATCCGCGGCGTCCTCGCCGGGCTGGCCGAGGGGAGCTTCGGAGCGCCCGCCCAGGCCCGAGAGGTCGAGTGCCTGGCGACGGGCGCCCGGGCCTGCCGGTTTCACGCGACATGCGCATAGGCATCGACGTCGGAGGGACGTTCACCGATGTCGTGCTGGTGGACGACGCCACCGGGCAGATCCACTACGCCAAGACGTCCACGACGCCCGGCAATCTGGCCGACGGCGTCCTGGCAGGCATCGAGAAGGTGCTGACCATCGCCAGGAAGTCGATCGATGACCTGACCTATGTCGTCCACGGCACGACCATCGGCACCAACGCGTTGATCGAGAAGACCGGCGCGCGGACGGGCCTGATCACCACCGAGGGGTTTGTGGACGTCCTCGAGATCGGCCGCTGCCAGCGCCCGAAGGAGGGCATGTACGATCTTTCCGTGGACAATCCGCCCCCGCTGGTGCCGCGCGACCTCCGCCGGCCGGTCAGGGAGCGGATCGACCGCGACGGCGCTGTCGTGACGCCGCTCGACGAGCGCACGGCCGAAGCGGCGGTGGCTGTTCTGCGCGAGCGCCGGGTCGAGGCGATCGCCGTCAGCCTGCTGTGGTCGTTCGTGAACCCGGTTCACGAGCGCCGCCTGGCTGAAATCATCGCCCGGCGTTTCCCGGGCGTGCCCGTGTCGCTCTCGAGCGCCGTCGCGCCGGAGTTCAGGGAGTTCGAGCGCACCTCGACCACTGTCCTGAACGCCTACCTGCAGCCAGTGACGGCCGCGTACCTCGACAGCCTCTCCATCCGGCTGGCCAGGCAGTATGGCCGCGAGCTGGACGTGCGGATCATGCAGGCGAGCGGGGGGTCCATGACAATCCGGGACGCCCGCCAGCGGGCGGTGAACATGGTGAACTCGGGGCCCGCCGGCGGCGTCATCGCCGCGAGCTTCATCGGCCAACTGACAGGCTTCGCGCAGGTCGTCGGCGTGGACATGGGCGGCACCAGCTTCGACATCTCCCTCATCGATCGCGGCCGGCCCCCCGTCAGCTCCGAGCGGTCGTTCTGCGGCTATCCGGTGCGCATCCCGGTGATCGACCTCGACAGCATCGGCGCGGGCGGCGGGAGCATCGCCTGGATCGACGCCGGGGGCGCGCTGAACGTCGGGCCCCGGAGCGCCGGCGCCCAGCCGGGCCCGGCCTGCTACGGGCGCGGCGGGGGGCGCCCGACGGTCACGGATGCCAACCTGGTCCTGGGGCGGCTCAACCCGAAGTATTTCTTGGGCGGTGAGATGTCGCTCGACGTCGAGGCCGCCCACCAGGCCATCCGCCAGCACGTCGGGGATCCGCTGGGCATGTCCGTAGAGGATGCCGCTGCGGGGATCATCCGCATCATCAACGCCACCATGGTGAAGGGCATCGCCGTGAACTCGATCGAGCGCGGCCACGATGTGCGTGAGTTCGCCCTGGTCGCCTTCGGCGGAGCGGGGGCGCTGCACGCGGCGGACCTGGCGGATGAGATGGGCATCCGCACGGTGATCGTCCCGACCCTCTGCGGCAACCTCTCCGCCCTGGGGCTGTTGGTCTCCGATGCGCGCCACGACCTTGTCCAGACCTATGCTCGCCTCGCCACCGAGAGCCAGCCCGAAGATCTTTCGAGACGGTTCGGGGACCTCGAGAAACAGATCCTGGAGCGGCTCAGGCGGGACGGCTTTCCTCCCGACCGCATCGAGGTGCTCTGGACGGTCGATGCCCGGTATGAGGGGCAAGCCTACGAGATCAACGTCCCCGTGGCCCACGATCTCGACCTCCGCGCCCTGGCCCGCGACTTCAACGCCCTCCACCAGCGCCTCTACGCGTACAGCTCCCCGCAGGAGAGCGTCCAGCTGGTGAACCTGCGGGTGACCGGCATCGGGCGAGTTCCGCCGGTGCGCCTGAGGCCCCTCGGCGCGGGGTCAGGCGCCGACGGGCCTTCGACCGCGGCCACGCCGAAAGCCCGCCGGCCGGTCTTCTTCTTCGGCCGGGGCTTCGTGGAGGCGCCGGTGTACGAGCGGGACCACCTCCCGGTCGGAGCCCAGGTCGCCGGTCCCTGCCTGGTGGAGGAGCCCATCGCCGGGAGCGTGATCACGGCCGGCTGGATCGGGCGGGCCGACGAGTACGGGAACCTGATTCTGAGGAGGCAGTAGATGGCAGCCGTCGATCCGATCACGATGCAGGTCGTCCGGTACGGCCTGGAGCAGATCGCGGACGAGATGGGCTACACCATGATGCGGACCGCCCGCTCGACCGTCATCAAGGAGGTGCTGGACTTCTCCTGCGCCCTGGCGGACCGCCAGGGTCGCACCATCGCCCAGGCCCACCACGTGCCGATGCTGGTGGGGAGCCTCGACATCACGATGAAGCGCGTCCTCGAGCACTACGGCGGGAGGGCCGAGCGGCTGGAAGAGGGCGACGTGGTCGTCTCCAACGACCCGTACCTGGGCGGCCAGCACGTCATGGACATGCAGGTCTTCGCCCCGGTGTTCCAGGAGGGGACGCTGATCGGGCTCGTGGGGAATATCGCCCATCAGGTCGACATGGGGGGGATGGCGCCGGGCGGGGTGGCCGGCGGCATGACGGAGATCTTCCAGGAAGGGATCCGCTTCCCGATGATCAAGTTCCACCAGCGAGGGGTCGAGAACCCTGAGGTGATCCGCATGATCGCCAGCAACGTCCGCATCCCGGAAGTCACGCTGGGGGACATGCGGAGCCAGGTGTCGGCCGCCAGCGTCGGCGTGCGGCGCTTCAAGGAGATCTACCGAAAGCACGGCCCGGGGACCTTCCAGTCTTCCGTGGACGCCCTGCTGAACTACAGCGAGGAACGGATCCGCCAGGGGC
Source organism: Candidatus Rokuibacteriota bacterium (assembly GCA_016193045.1). Lineage (GTDB taxonomy): Bacteria > Methylomirabilota > Methylomirabilia > Rokubacteriales > CSP1-6 > CSP1-6. The sequence goes on from JACPSW010000078.1 coordinate 11,816, forward strand.
TCCGGCAGATCCCGGACGGCACGTACGCCGGCGAAGACTTCGTGGACGACGACGGCATCGGCGACGAGCCGTTCCGGGTAGCGGTGACGATCGAGAAGGCGGGAGGGGGCATCGCGGTGGATTTCGAAGGCACCAGCCCGCAGGCCCGGGGCAACATCAACTGTCCGATCGCCTCGACCTACGCGGCCGTGTACTACGTGGTGATCGCGCTGACCGATCCCCACGTCCCACCCAACGCTGGCGCATTCCGGCCGGTCCAGTTCCGCATCCCCGAAGGGACGGTCGTCAACCCGCGCCCCCCCGCCGGCGTCACAGCGAGGACCAATACGACCGCCAAGATCGTGGAGGCGATGATCCGCGCGCTGGCTCAGGCCGTACCCGAGCGGGTCGTGTCGGGGTCGCACGCCCAGAGCACGACCTGCGGCTTCGTCGGCTACCACCCGCGCACCGGCAGGCGCTTCTCGTTCACGGACATCGAGGTCGGAGGCGCTCCCGCGCGGCCCTACCGGGACGGTCGGGACGGCCAGGATTCCCACCTCGCCCGCTTCATGAACACGCCCATCGAGGCGGCGGAGATGGAGTTCCCCATTCTCATGGAGCGCTTCGAGTTCCGGCCGGATTCGGGGGGCGCCGGCCGTTACCGAGGCGGGCTGGCCGTCCAGCGGGACATCAAGCTGCTGGCCGACGCCTCCTTCGCCCGCTACGCGGATCGCCACAAGTTCGCGCCATGGGGCGTGGCGGGGGGCAAGGACGGGGTGGTGGGCGAGTTCGTGCTGAACCCCGGCCGCGAGGGCGAGCAGCGCATCCGGTCGAAGGGGCTCTCCGAGCTCCACGCGGGGGACGTCATCAGCCTCCGCCTGCCCGGCGCCGGTGGCTTCGGCGACCCTCTGGAGCGCGACCCCGAAGCCGTCGCCCGCGACGTGAGGGAAGGGAAGGTGAGCCCCGAGGCGGCGCAGCGTGACTATCGTGTGGTGGTGAGGGCGGACATGAGCGTGGACGAGGCCGAAACGGCCCGACTGCGCGGGACTGGGCAGGCTTAGATGTTCGGCTGGAGAGCGCGGATCGGCCAGCTGTACCCCTCGGGCGGGCTGTGCGACTTCGAGCCACAGCGGATGGCCCCGCCGGGCGTCCAGTTCGTGACGACCCGCATGGGGTTCAGGGGGACGCGCCTGGAGGACAACCTGCGGCTGACCCACGCCGTCGAGCAGCACGCGCAACTCCTGGCCGACGCCAAGGTGGACTTGATCGCCTTCAACTGCACGGCGGCCAGCCTGGCCGCGGGGCCGGAGTCGATCTGCCGGCGCATTACCGGGGCCACCGGCATCCCGGCCACCACCACCATCCAGGCGGTGCTGGCCGCGCTTGCGGCCGTGCGAGCCCGGCGGCTCGCGCTGGTGACCGCCTACCCGCCGGAGGTCACCGCGGCGGAGATCCGCTTCCTGGAGGGGCACGGGCTCGAGGTCACGGGGTGGCAGGCGGAGGAATGCGAGTACCCCTTGCAGCAGGCGTCGGTGGCTCCGGACCGGTGGCGGGAGATCGCCCTCGGGCTGAAGGACACGCCGGCCGACGCCCTGCTCATCAGCTGCGCCGGCATCGAGATCGCTTCCGCGTTGCAGCGGATCGAGGATGAGTTCGGACGCCCCGTGATCGCCAGCAACCAGGCGCTGGTGTGGCACTGCCTGCGACTGTTAGGAATTTCCGACTCGATCCCCGGGTTCGGGGGTCTTCTCCGGCGAGAATTCGACACCGTGGCCGCATGACCTTAACGCGCATTATTCACGAACGGCGATGGCGCGACCGGGCGGGTGGCGCAGGGTGCAGCCCTCACGGGGCCGCGCGCAGTGGGCCCCCCTCGTCCCGTCCGCCGCGCGCAGCGCGGCGTTCGGGCGAGTGGGTGACGGAGCCGGGCCCACGGGGGCTGCGCCCTGCGACAGGCCCCGCCCGCTACACTCGACGGTGGTTCGTGAATAATGCAGGCTAGCCTCCCTCGACGGCGGCGAAGAAGCGGGCGGGCGCGCCCTCCGTCCCGGCGATCTTGTAGAAGGGGGCGAAGAAGGACACCGGCCGCGGCGGGAGCGCCCCCAGATTCGTCAGCCCCTCCATGATCACGATCCCCGCGCCCAGGATCACCCGGTGCATGGGGAAATCCTCCGAGGTGAAATCGGGAAGCCGCGCGCAGTACTCCTCGAAGAAGTCGAAGCCGATGGACTTGGGCCCCCTGGCGACGAGCCACTCGGCCGACTCGGGCGGGAAGAAGGGCGACCGGGTGAAGTAGTCGGGCCACTTCCCGTACATCGAGTCCGACCAGCCGGTGTAGAGGAGCGCGATCTGGCCCGGCTTGAGCCGATCGGCGCCGCCGCGCCTCAGGTCGTCGATCGTGATCTTGTGGTTTTGGCCGACGAACGAGAGATCCACCACCAGTGCCTCACCCGTGACCTGCTCCAGGCTGATCTCGGCTGTCGTGATGCCGTCCTTGAACACGTGAAGCGGCGAGTCGATGTGGGCCCCCGTGTGGAGGCTCTGGCGGACGCTCGAGACCTGCCAGAATCCCGGCCCGCGCCGGTGCGGCGTGACCTCCAGCCGGAGGTTCGTCGACGGCGGGCTCAGGGTACTGGTGTCCACGGTCACGGAGAGATCGATGAGCCTGTCCATCAGCCCCTCCTCGAGTCGGTCTGCTCGATGTGAACAACGCCTCGGTTGCCGTCCACGACCACCCGGGCGCCCTCCGGGATGCGCCGCGTGGCGTCGCCGGCACCGAGGACGGCCGGGATCCGGCGCTCGCGGGCCAGGGCCGCCAGATGCGATGTGCTACCGCCCAACTCCGCGACGACGGCGACCACGCGCGGGAGGATAGCCGCCAGCGCCGGTCCGGGGACGCGCGTCACCAGCACGTCGCCCGGCCTGACGCGGTTCAGCTCCGCCTCGCTCCGGACAAGGCGCGCGGGGCCGGCCGCCCAGCCGCTCCCCGCGGGCTGGCCCGTCAGGCTCACGCCGTCCACGGACGCCGGGCCCGGAGCCCGCCGCCTCTGGGCCGGTGCCGGCCTCGCCTGGAGGAGGTGGAAGCCCTCAGCGTCCAGCGCCCACTCAATCTCCACCGGCGCGTCCAGCACCGCCTCCACCCTCAGCACGAGCCGGGCCAGCGCCGGCGCCTGCGCTTCGTCCAGGCAGGGGGTTGAGTGGAGGGCCGGCGTGACCGGCTGCCAGCGGAGGTCTCCGTCCGGCGAGCAAGTCAGCATCCGGCTCTTTCGACCGGCCTCCACATCTTCGAGCACGGGTCCGTCGCGCCTCAGAACATAGCGGTCGGGAACCACCTCCCCCTGGGCCACAGCGGGCCCCAGGCCCCAGGCAGCCGTCAGCACGATCCGCCCGGCGTCGGTCGCGCTCAGGGCTCCACCCGCCGCCATCGCCGGGACGAGGGGCTGGACCAGGACCGCCACCGCGGTCGCGGCCGGATTCACGCCATTCGCCAGCATGTACCTCACCGCGCGCGGCGACCAGAGGGAGGCCCAGCAGGCGCGCACTGCGGTCAGCAGATCGGCGTGGTCAGCCACCGCGAGAAACGTTTCGAGCTGGCCGGCAAACGAACGGCTCGGGCCGCCTTCGTGAAGCGCCGAGGAGCGCACCGCGAGGAGCGAGGGGGGGTCCGGGGAGAGATCGCAGCGGGCGCGGGCGAGGCCATCGGCGATGGCCGTGGAGAGAGGCATCTGAAGGAGCCCGAGGCGGACCTCCAGCGCCAGGCGGTGGGCGCTGTCCTCGCGCGCGCGGAAGACCTGTCGGGCCACCGCCTCCACTCCCGCCGCGGCGAGGTGAGACCGGTAGGCCTCGGCGGTCAGCACGCAGCCGTTCGGAACGGGAAGGCTAGCGCCGCGGAGCCGGGCAAGCGCGGCGGCCTTGGACCCGCACCTCGGCGCGGCAGCCGCCGATAGCGCGAGGATCTCCATCCTAGTCCACCGCGGTGATCTGCTCGACGGGGAAGTTCGAGATGATCTCGATGCCCTTGTCGTTGACGATCAACATCTCCTCGATCCGGACGCCCCACTCGTACTTCTTCCCGTGCTGGGTCTCCAGGGCGAAGACCATGCCGGGGCGGATCTCCAACGGGTGGTCGAGCGACCAGATGCGGGAAATAACGGGCTGGTCATACTGGGCGAGTCCCAGGCCGTGACCCCAGAGGTTGGCTGCCGCCTGGTCCTCTTCCTCGTACCCCCAGGCCTCCTTCGCCGACGGCCACTTGAGCGCGATATCGCGGGTGGTCACGCCCGGCGTCGTCGCGTTGATCGAATCGTACAGCCACTTGAGCGCGGTCGCGTAGTAATCCTTCTGCTCCTGGGTCGGCTGCTTCCCCACGCA
>JACPSW010000079.1 GCA_016193045.1 Candidatus Rokuibacteriota bacterium
CCATAGATGTCATTCATCCTATCAGACCCGATCCAACCGGGGAAGAGACGGGGCATCTCTGGCGCTTTTCTTCTGTTTTCCAATCCTTCCAACACGCACAGAATCCACGTCCCAGAAGTTCCTCCTAGCCCCTTTCATTCCCAGTGGTTGCATGGCACCAAGATCCGTGTGGAAAGATGGCACATAAACCTTGAGCGTCACGCGTCAGCCCGATGGGGCTATCCCTGCACGCCTCATGCTAATCTAGTCAAGTGGACTTCGAGATAGTCGGCCCGATACGCGATACGAAGACGATCGCGGCCGGGCGGGCAATCCGGGACAGTGCACAAGGCAGAGGTACATTGCTACAAAGCTCATGGCATCGGGCGGCGAGAGTTCAAGATCAAGTTCCCTCTTTTGGACTGAAAAATGAGAAGACAACGCAGATCGCAAGTTCGCTTCGCAGTGTGCATCAACAACAAGGGCTACGAGGCCTCGCTTGAGATCGGGAAGCTCTACCGCACAATCCTCGATCAGGCGGCGGCAAGGCATGGGTACCTGCGGATCATCGACGAGAGTGGCGAGGACTACGGGTATTCCGCAGATCGGTTCTTAGAAGGCTCTCCTCAAGGCCACTGCATGACCACTGAGCAACCTAGCCACCGAATGAAGCCTGCGGTGGCCGTGGCCGGCGTCGCCGAGAAGTACAAGCTGCCGATGGTCACTCACGCCTCCACGACTTCGATCTTCAAGAAGGGAAGGAAGTTCGTCTTCATGGTGCCGCGCCGGCACAGACCGAGGGGAAGATTGGAAAAGCTCGGTCGAGGCCTTCCTTAATCCGCAGCGGGGTAGCGCGCGGGGTCCTGATCGAACAGCTGCTTGCAGCGGGCGCAGCAGAAGTAGACGGGCCGCCCGGCGGCCTCCGACCGGTACTTCGCCGACGCGATCTCGACGGACATCCCGCAGACCGGATCCCGCGCCTCCGTCGCGGCGGCCGCGCCGGCCTCCTGAGGCGTCCACTCGCTCTTCTGGCTCCGCGAGACCTGGACGATCTCGGCAAGGATGCTCACGGCGATCTCCTCGGGGGCGACGGCGCCGATGTCCAAGCCCGCCGGGGCCTTCAGGCGCCCGAGCCGTTCGACCGCCACGCCCCGCGTCCGCAACGCCTCCGTGACGGCGCCCGCCCGCTTCCGGCTCGCCACGAGGCTCACGTAGGCCGCCTCGCTCCGGAGGACGTGCTCGAGCGCCTCCTCGTCGGCGTCGCCGTGGGTCGCCACCACGACGAAGGTCCGCGGCGTGAGGGGTATTTCCCGAAGACGATCGGGAAAGGTCTCTGACGGCAGAAAGAGCACGCCGAAGCCCGTCGCCGCCCCGAGCCGTTCCAGGGTCTCGAGCACGGGGCCCCGGCCGATGAGGAGGAGCTGGGGCTTGGGCAGGACGGGCTCGACGTAGATCTCCAGGGTTCCGCCGCTGTGACACGCCATGGCTTGCTCCAGCACGCCCTCGCGCCTTCCGGGGCCGGCGCCGCCCTCGCCCACCAGGGCGATGAAGCGCGGCCGGCCATCCTGGAGGGCCCGGAGCGCCTCCCGGACGACGATGGGCTCGGCGCAGCTTCCCCCGATCCATCCCGCCACGGTCCCATCCTTCCTGATGAGGGCCTTGGCCCCCGGCTTGGCCGAGGTGGGGCGCTCGCACCGGACCACCGTGGCCAGAGCGAACGGCTCGCCCCGCCGGGCGAGCTCGTAGGCCAGCGCCAAGAGATCGCTCACTTCTCTTCTCCTCGGCCGAGGATGCGTCGCACCGCCTTCCCCATCGCCTGCCCCGCGGCCTTCGCCCCGAGGGACAGCGCATCGAGGGGCTTGGCCTCCTGAGCCCCCGCCGCCCTCGAGCCCGGGGCGGCCTCGAGCCGCTCCCGCACCGCGGCGGCGAACTGCTCGAAGATCTGGCCCGACACGCTCTCGATCATGCCCCGGCCCATCTGGGCCAGGAGTCCGCTGATCGCGACCTCCGACGCCAGGACGACTTCGGTGCCGCCGTCCCTCGGGAGGAGGCGGCTCTGCATCCGCATCTCGGCCCCGCCCTTGCCCTTCACGTCCTGCCCCTGGCCGACCAGCTCGGCCTCCCGCTGGGCCGGGTCCAACCGCTCGAAGCGGATCTTCCCCTTGTAGCCGGCCGTGATCGGCCCGACCTTCACGGTGATGGTCCCCGCATAGGTGCGGTCGTCCACCTGCTCGGTGATCGCCGCGCCGGGCAGGCAGCTCGCCACCTGCTGGAGGTCGGTCAGGAACGCCCACACCCGGTCGGGCGGCGCGTTCAGAAAGAACCTCTGCTCGATCTTCACGCTTACTCGGTGACTCCTTTCTCCCGGAGGAGCTTCCAGACCTTCGCCGGCGTGATGGGGATGTCCACGTGGCGCACCCCCAGATGCCAGAGGGCGTCCACCACCGCGTTGGCGATAGCCGCCGGGGCGCCGACGGTGGCCGACTCCCCCACGCCCTTGGCCCCGAGCGGATGGTGGGGCGAGGGGGTGCAGGTCTTTTCCGTCTCCCACCTGGGGGTCTCCACGGCCGTGGGGACCAGGTAGTCCATGAAGCTCCCGCCGCGGATGTTGCCGTGCTCGTCGTAGGAGATCTCCTCGTAGAGCGCCGGGGCGAGCCCCATGGTGAGCCCGCCGTGGATCTGGCCGTCCACGATCATGGGGTTGATGATGTTGCCGCAGTCGTCCACCGCCACGAAGCGCCTGACCTTCACCTGGCCCGTCCCCTTGTCGATATCGACCACGCAGATGTAGCTCCCGAAGGGGAAGGTGAGGTTCGGCGGGTCGTAGTAGCTGACGGCCTCCAGCCCTGCCTCCATCCCCTGCGGGTGGTTGGTGTAGGCGGCGAAGGCGATCTCCTGGATGGTCTTGGAGCGGTTCGGCGCGCCCTTGACGGAGAACTTCCCCGGCTCCCAGACGAGGTCCTCCTCGGCCGCCTCCAGGAGGTGGGCGGCGATCTTCCGCGCCTTGTCCCGGACCTTCCGGGCGGCCATGGCGGCCGCCGCGCCGGCCACGGGGGTCGAGCGGCTCGCGTAAGTGCCGAGGCCGTAGGGGGCCGTGTCGGTGTCGCCTTCCTCCACCTGGATGTCGTCGGCGGGGATCCCCAGCTCCTCGGCGAGGATCTGGGCGTAGGTGGTCTCGTGCCCTTGCCCCTGGGACTTGGTGCCGAAGCGGGCGATGGCCTTGCCCGTGGGGTGGACGCGAATCTCGCAGGAATCGAACATCTTGAGGCCGAGGATGTCGAAGTGCTTGGAGGGGCCGGCGCCCACGATCTCGGTGAAGCTCGAGATGCCGATCCCCATCAGCTCGCCGCGCTTCCGCTTGTCGGCCTGCTCGCGCCGGAGATCGGCGTAGCCGATCATGTCCATGGCCTTCCGGAGGGCCCCGGCGTAGTTGCCGCTGTCGTACTCCCAGCCGAGGGCCGACTTGTACGGGAACTGCTCGGGCTTGATGAAGTTCTTGAGGCGGAACTCCGCCGGGTCCATGCCGAGCTGGTGGGCCATGAGGTCCGCCATCCTCTCGACGGTATGAACGGCCTCCGTCACGCGAAACGAGCAGCGATAGGCGATCCCCCCCGGCGGCTTGTTGGTGTACACGCCATCCACCTCCACGTGGGCCGCCTTGAAATCGTAGGAGCCCGTGCAGATGTGGAAGAGCCCCGCCGGGAACTTGGAGGGGTTGGCCGCCGCGTCGGCGTAGCCGTGGTCGGCGATCGTCTTGATCCGGATCGCCTGGAGCGTCCCGTCCTTCTTCGCCGCCAGCTCGGCCGTGATGTGGTAGTCGCGGGCGAAGGAGTCGGCCTGGAGGTTCTCCATCCGGTCCTCGATCCACTTGACGGGCTTGCCCGTCAGCACCGAGGCCGCCACCGCGATCACGTAGCCGGGATAGACCGGCACCTTGCCGCCGAAGCCCCCGCCGATGTCGGGAGAGATGATCGGTCACCTTGTCGAAGTGCGCCACGCAGCCGCAGGTCTCGATGGAGGCCACGTGGATCCGCGGGAGGTAGATGTCCTCTTTCACCGTGACCTCGGCCGCCTGGAAGACCCGGTCGGTGGCGGCCCGGTCCCCCCACTCCCAGTGCCAGATGTGGTTATCCTTCTTGTCCTTCTTGTCGGTCCGGAGCACCGGCGCCCCCGGCGCCAGCGCCTTCTTGGGATCCACGACGACGGGGAGGGGCTCGTATTCGACCTCCACCGCGTCCACGCCGTCGGCCGCCTTGTAGCGGTCGGTGGCGAGGACGGCCGCCACCTCCTGAGCCTGATACATCACCTTCTCGACGGGGAGCACCATCTGGGTGTCCGACATGAGGGTCGGCATCCAGTGGAGGTTGTACTTCGCGAGGTCCTGCCCCGTGATGACGGCCAGGACGCCGGGAAGCGCCAGCGCCTTGGCCGCATCGATCTTCTTGATCTTCGCGTGGGCGAAGGGGCTCCGGACGATGTCCAGGTAGAGCATGCCCGGGAGCTGGACGTCGTCCACGTACGTCCCCTTGCCCCGGATGAAGCGCGGATCCTCCTTGCGCTTCACCGAGTGCCCCATCCCTCCGATCTCGGGCGAGGTCTTGAGCGCCATCATGACCCTCCTTGTCCTTTCGCTCGCCTCGCGACTCGTGGAGCCCAGCCCACGGGAGCCGCTCAGCTCGCCCTGCCTTGTCTTTTCGCTCGCCTCGCGACTCGTGGAGCCCAGCCCACGGGAGCCGCTCAGCTCGCCCTACCTTGTCTTTTCGCTCGCCTCGCGACTCGTGGAGCCCAGCCCTCGGGAGCCGCTCAGCTCGCCCTACCTGCCAGCCTGGCCGCGGCGTGCTGCACGGCCTTCACGATGTTGACGTAGCCGGTGCACCGGCAGAGGTTGCCGGAGATGGCCAACCGGATCTGCTCCTCCGTGGGGTTCGGGTTCTTCTGGAGGAAGGCATAGCCGGTCATGAGCATCCCCGGCGTGCAGTACCCGCACTGGAGCCCGTGCTCCTGCATGAAGCCTTCCTGGATCGGGTGGAGCTTGCCGTCCTGCTCGAGCCCCTCCACGGTCGTGATCTCCCTGCCGTCGGCCTGGACGGCGAAGACCGTGCACGACTTGACCGGCCGGCCGTCGAGGAGGACGGTGCAGGCCCCGCAGTGAGTCGTGTCGCAGCCGATGTGGGTCCCCGTCAGCCGGAGGACGTCCCGGATCAGGTGGACGAGCAGGAGCCGGGGCTCCACCTCGGCCTCGTGCTTCTCGCCGTTGATCGCCACGCGTACGTGCATGGTCTTCACCTCCGGGTTTCGCTCGCCTCGGACGGCGGGGCCCCAGCCCCGCGACGTCCTGCAGCTCGCCCTACTTCCCCGCTCTCTCAAGGGCCTTGACGAGCGCGCGCGCCGTCAGCACCCTGACCAGATCCCGCTTGTATTCCACCGGGCCGCGGAGGTCCGAGGTGGGCTGGGACTCCTCGGCCGCCAGCACCGCCGCCTGCTTGATGGCCGCCTCGTCGGGCCGCTTGCCCTGGAGAAAGCCCTCGGCCTTCTTGGCCTTGATCGGCGTCGGCCCGACGTTGGTCAGGCCGATCCCCACCCGCTCGCACGTTCCGTTCGCGCCCACGGTGACCTGCACCGCCACCGCGGCCGTGGCGAAGTCCCCCACCTTTCGCTCCAGCTTCACGTACGCCCCGCCGCTCCGGGGCGGGGGAGTCGGAATCCTGATCTCGGTGAGGATCTCTCCCGGCTTGAGGGCCGTGCTGAACGGCCCGGTGAAGAAGGACGCCGCCGGAATCCGCCGCTCCCCTTTCGACCCGGCGGCCACCAGCTCGGCCCCCAGGGCCAGCATGGCCGCGGGGTGGTCGTTGGCCGGGTCGCCGTGGGCGAGGTTGCCGCAGACCGTGGCCAGGTTCCGGACCAGCGGATCCGCGATGACCTTGCTGGCGTCGAGGAGGATGGGATAGCGCGCGCGAATGACGTCGGACTCCTCCAGGTCCGACTCCCGGGCGAGGGCGCCGATCGCCAGGACGCCGCCGGATTCCCGGATGTACGCGAGCCCCGAAATCCGGCTGATATCGATGAGGTGCCGCGGGGTGGCGAGCCTCAGCTTCATCATGGGAATGAGGCTCTGCCCTCCCGCCAGGACCTTCGCGTCGTCGCCGAGCTTGGCGAGCAAGGCGGCGGCTTCGCCGATCGAGGTCGGCGTGTGGTACTCAAACGCGGCGGGGATCATAGTCGTCGTCCCTTTCCGGGCCATCCCTGTTCGGGCTGCCTTGAGACTGAGCCCGCCCCTTCGAAGCGCGGTCCGGAGCGACTCCAGAGAGAGGGCGGGCAGCATGCCGGTTCGGAGGAGATACTCGCGGAGCCTCGAGAGGCTCCAGTCGGCGCGGGGAACCCCCAGGTCGCGGGGCCGCGCGCTCGCCACCAGAGCAATCCGCCCCTCGAGAGCCGGAGTGAGCTTGCGGGGGCGGCCGGGACGGGGCCGATCCAGGAGGCCGGCCACGCCGACCCTCTCGAACCGGACCAGGCACGCGGTGACGGTCGGGCGAGAGACCCCGAGCCGCCGCACGATGCGGGGAACGGCCACGCCCTCGGCGGAGAGCAGGACGATCGCTGCCCGAAGCCTTGTGGTCCTCGACCGCTGCGAACATAGGCGGCGAAGCTCCTTCCGTTCGCGCGAGGTCAGCTCCCGGACGAACCGCCTGGGGAAATCTCCCAATCGGAATCCTGGAAAAGGACTTTCTGGAAACCCGGCGTCAGCGCGACGCTACCATAGGAGGGCGGCAGACCGTTGTCAAGCCCTATGTCGGGTCGCATGCCCCGAGGGCCCCGCCGTCGTACGCCCGGCAATCACCCGGCAATCCCCCGCTTGACCGCCCGAACTCTCCGGGCTACCCTTGCCGCATCTTTTTCTACTGCCCGCTGGCACACCAAGGAGGAATCCATGAGACGAGTCGCCCGATTCATCGCCGCGATCGTCGCGTCCGTGCTCGCCGTCCCGCTCGCGGCGGGCGCCCAGGAGGTCACGCTCAAGGTCGTGAGCGCCTTCCCCGAGAGCTCGCTCTACGTGAAGCGGCTCGAGGGCTGGATCGAGCGCGCGAACGCGGACGGCAAAGGCATCCTGCGCCTGAACTTCATCGGCGGGCCGAAGGCGATCCCGACGTTCGAGGTCGGCAACGCGGTGCGGACCGGCGTGGTCGACATGGCGATGTCCACCGGCGCCTTCTATACCAACGTCTTCCCCGAGTCGGACGCGCTCAAGCTCACCCAGATGCCGATCGCCGAGCAGCGGAAGACCGGCGCCTACGACTACATCAACCGGCTCTGGAACCAGAAGGGCAACATGTACTACCTGGCCCGGATCGTCGAGCACCAGTCCTTCCACGTCTACCTCAACAAGAAGATCGACAGGCCCGACCTCACCGGCCTCAAGATCCGCGTCACGCCGGTGTACCGCGACTTCTTCACCGCGCTCGGCGCCACCGTCATGCAGACCGCGCCGGGCGAGGTGTACACCGCGCTCGAACGCGGCGTCGTGGACGGGTACGGCTGGCCCGTCGGCGGCATCTTCGACCTCAACTGGCACGAGCGCACGAAGTTCCGCGTCGATCCCGGCTTCTACGACGCCGAAGTGTCGCTGATCGTGAACCTGGACGCGTGGAAGAAGCTCTCGCGCGCCCAGCGCGACTTCCTCACGCGCCAGGGGCTGGCCTTCGAGGGCCTCAACGACTTCTGGAAGACCTACGCGCAGGAGGAGATCAAGCGCCAGGCGCAGGCCGGCATCCAGGTGATCCGGTTCGAGGGCGCCCAGGCCAAGCAGTACCTCGACCGCGCCTACGAGGCCGGCTGGGCCGGCATCCTCAAGGTGAGCCCCGAGCACGGGGCGAAGATGCGCGACCTCTTCTCCAAGCGCTAGCGGCGGGCCGATAAGCGTCGCATGATCGGTCGCGCGTACCGCTGGGTGCTCCACGCCGGCGCGGTGGTCGCCGCCCTCCTGCTCGGCGCCCTGGCCCTGCTCGTCACCGGCGACGTCGTCGCGCGCAACCTGGGCCTCGGGACGCTGCCCTGGATCATCGAGGTCTCGGAGTACAGCCTGCCGCTCGCGACCTTCCTCGTCGCGCCGTGGCTGCTCCACCGGAGCGAGCACGTCCGGCTCGACACGCTGATCGCGGCCCTGCCGGCGGCGGCCGGCCGCCCCCTCGAGCGGGTCGCGGACGCGGTGGGGCTCATGATCTGCGTGGTGTTCGTCGTCTACGGGGCGAAGGCCATCGCCAGCTCGGCCCAGCAGGGCTCGATGGTGATCAAGGCGATCGTCTTTCCGGAGTGGTGGCTGTACGCCCCCGTGCCGGTCTGCTTCGCCCTGCTCGCCATCGAGTTCGTGCGGCGGATGGTCGGGGGCGGGGCTATGGCCGGCGCCGGCCCCCTCCCCTAGCGCCGTGCCAACTAACTTCGCCATACGGCGTTCTCGGTCGTCGCCGGTCCTCACCGTACAACCGCGTACGCCTCCGGCCGGCTCCTCCCTCGGGCCTTGTCTGGCTCGTTATTTGGCCCGGCACGCCTAGCCGATGGTTTGGTGGCTGTCGGCGGCGGTCCTGTTCGGCGCCTTCACGGCGCTGTTCGCCGTCGGCCTGCCGGCGGCCTTCGCCTTCTTCGGCATCAACATCGTCGGCGCGTGGATCTGGCTCGGCAAGGACGTGGGGCTGGTGCAGATGATCCGCAACGGCGGCGCGTCGATCGCGAGCTTTCCGCTCACGCCGATCCCGTTCTTCGTCCTGATGGGCGAGGTCCTCTTCCACACCGGCGTCGCCCTGAAGGCGATCGACGCCATCGACCGCCTCATCTGGCGCGTGCCCGGGCGGCTCTCGGTGGTGGCGGTCGTGGCGGGGACGGTCTTCTCGGCGATCTCGGGCTCGACGATCGCCACCACCGCCCTGCTCGGCAGCCTGCTCCTCCCCGAGATGCTCCGGCGCGGCTACCACCCGAGCATGGCGATGGGCCCGATCATGGCGATCGGCGGCGTGGACATGCTGATCCCGCCGTCGGCGCTGACGGTGCTCCTCGGCAGCCTCAGCGGCATCTCGATCTCCCAGCTGCTCGTGGCGGGGATCCTACCCGGCGTCCTGCTCTCGGCCGCCTTCGTGACCTACATCGTCGCCAGGGCCCTGCTCAGCCCGGGGCTCGCGCCCGCCTTCGAGGGCGAGACGGTGACGGGCTGGGCGCGCTGGCAGCCGCTGGTCGTCTACGTGATGCCGCTGGTGCTGATCTTCGTCGTGGTGATCCTGGCGATGTCGGCGGGCTGGGCGACGCCGACCGAGTCGGCCGCGATCGGCGCGGTCGCCACGGTGCTCGTGGCGTGGCTCTACGGGTCGCTCACGTGGGGCGGCCTGATGAAGGCGCTCCTCGGCACCGCGGCGATCTCGGGCGTGATCCTGTTCATCATCGTGGGTGCGACGACGTTCGCCCAGATCCTGACCTTCTCGGGGGCCACCAACGGCCTGGTGACCGCGATCCGGGAGGCCCAGTTCACGTCGCCCGTCGTGCTCGGGGCCATGATGCTCATCCTGCTCGCTCTCGGGTGCTTCATCGACCAGGTGAGCATGATGCTGATCACGCTCCCCTTCTTCATGCCGCTCGTGGAGCTCTACCGCTTCGACCCGGTGTGGTTCGGGGTCCTGTTCCTGATCTGCATGCAGCTCGGGCTCCTCACGCCGCCCTTCGGGATGCTGCTCTTCACGATGAAGAGCGTCGCGCCGCGCGCCATCACGATGGCGCAGGTCTACGGCGCCGTCACCCCCTACCTGGTGTTCGGCCTGCTGATGCTCGTCGTGGTGGTGCTGTTTCCGCCCGTGGCCACCTGGCTCCCGGCGGCGCTGTTCAGGAAGTGACGCGAACGGGCTTAGCGCGCATTATTCACGAAAGGCGATGGCACGACCGGGCGGGTGGCGCAGGGTGCCGCCCCCGCGGGGCTTAGGCGCCTTTCGTGCGGCGCGCGCGCCGCCACATCGCCACGTCCGCCTCGAGCTCCGCCTCCGACGTGATGCCGAGGCAGATGGCGTGGACGTGCGGGTAGCGAAAGGCGTACCGGAGCGCCGTCGCCACCGCCCTGGGCTCCGTCACCCGCCCGCTCTCCAGCACCTTCATGCCGTAGACCCCGCGGCCAGTCCGGTAGAGTCGCCGGATCGCCCGCGTCATCCCGGCGGGGGAGGCGTCCTTCATCCACGCGCCCGTCCGGTTCACGACGACGAGCGCGACATCCACCTCGGGGAGGCCGGCGAGGCGCGCGAGCACTTCGCGGCTGTGGCTCGAGACCCCGACGGCCCGGATCAGACCCCGGGCCTTCGCCTGGCTCAACGCCTCCAGCGCGGGAAGCTTCGCCTCCAGGTCCCCCGCCGAGTCCACCGCATGGAGGAGAAAGATGTCCACGGCCTCGACGCCGAGCTCGCGGAGGGCCTTGCCAACCGCCCGACGCGCCCCGAGGGCCGTGCTGGCATAGGTCTTGGTGGCGACGACCACGCCATCGCGCCCCACGTCCCGCAGCGCCCGGGCCACGTGAGGATGCGTGCCGTAGTCATCCGAGGTGTCCCAGAACGTGATGCCGAGGTCGTAGGCACGAGCGAGCAGCCGGGCCCCGGCCGCGGGAGATCCACCCAGGTAGCCGGTCCCGAAACAAAGCGTCGAGACCGTCAGGCCAGTTCGACCAAGCTCCGCTATTCGCACTCCGGCAGAACCCCCTGGGGCGTCTTGACGTACTTTCCGGTCGGCTTTCACGGCGTCGCCCCGGAGGGCGGTGGCGTCGATGGCGCAGCCGAAGGGGGCGCTGAGGGCCCACTCGGGGGCCCAGACGCCATGTCGCTCACCCCCTCGCGAACTTCCTAACACCCGTCGCGGCCGTAGTCAACCTCGAGACCCTTCACCGCCCGCGGCCCTGGATCGTCCTGGCACGAGCAGGGCGGAATTGGCACTTCTTGTCCACCCGCGGGCCGGGAAGAGGACCGCCGGCACGGGCTAACCCACCTTCACGAAAGGAGATTCTCGCCATCCGGCCCACGTCGCTGCCGCGTCGGGGCGGGCAGGGACCTTGCAATCTACCCGGCTGGGATGCGACTCAGAACGCTCTGCACCATCGGGATCGCGCTACTCGTCCTGCTGGTCGGGGTGGCGGCAGCCCTCGTGGCGGTCATCAGCACCATGGACGTGAACCGCTACAAGGGCGTGATCGCCCAGAAGGTCAGCGAGGCGACCGGGCGGACGCTCGCCATCCAGGGCGACCTCCGCCTCACCTTCTCCCTCGTCCCCGCCATCCGCGTCGAGGGCGTGAGCCTGGCCAACGCCCCATGGGGCTCGGCGCCCCGGATGGTGAGGGTCAAGCGCCTGGAGGCCCATGTGGCACTTCTCCCGCTGCTTCAGCGCCAGGTGCGCGTGAGGCGCCTGGTCCTGGTCGAGCCCGAAATCCTCCTCGAGACCGACGCGGAGGGGCACCGGAACTGGGACCTCTTCCCCCAGAAGCACAAGGGGGCGCCCACGCACGGCAATGGGGGCGTTCCCACCTTCCACGTAAGGGAAGTGCGCATCAAGGACGGGCGCTTCACCTACCGGGACGGCGCTTCGGGGCGGACGACCACCGTTCGGATCGACCGGCTTTCGATCCTCGCCCGGAGGCTCGAGGGCCCCCTCACGCTCAAGGCCAGGGGCGCCTACAACGGGCAGCCCGCGGAGGCGAAGGTCGTGCTGGGCTCGCTCGTGGCGCTCCTGCGGAACGACTCGCTTCCCGTCACGGCGATTGCGAAGGCCGCGGGCGCCGAGTTCACCGTGGACGGCTCGGTCGCGCGGCCACTCGCGGGCGAGGGGCTCGCCCTCGCCGTCACCTTCAAGACAGGTTCCCTCCGGGACCTCTCGGGGCTCGTCGGCCAAGCCCTTCCCCACGTCGGGCCGATTCACTTCACCGCGAAAGTGTCGGAGGAGAGCCGGACGTTCCGCGTGCGCAACCTCCAATTAACAGTCGGCCAGAGCGACCTCGCAGGCGACCTCTTTCTCGCCCTCGATGGGTGGCCGCGCCTTTCGGCCCGGCTCACCTCGCGGCGCCTCGACCTCGCCGACCTCGTGCCTGGCCCGGTCACGGCGGAGTCCGCGGGGCGGGTCTTCCCCGACGCTCCGCTTCCCGTCGCGGGACTCCGGGCGTTCGACGCCCACCTCTCCCTCGCGGCCCAGGCCCTTCGGGCGGGGTCGGTCGGCCTCGAGTACGTGGCGCTCGCGGTCACGCTCCGGGACGGGCGGCTCTCCGTGAGCCCGCTCAGGGCGCATCTGGCGGGTGGAGCCGTCGCCGGCGACCTCGCGCTCGACGCGCGCCAGACGCCGGCCCGGCTCACGGCCCGGCTCGAGGCGCGGCAGGTGGACGCAGGGCGCTTCCTGCAGGAAGTCGCGCGGAACAAACTCCTTAGCGGGGGGAAGACGGACGCCGCCCTGGAGCTCTCGGGACGGGGCGATACGCTCCGCGCGGTCCTCGGGGGGCTCGACGGGCGCGCCCTCTTCACGATGGGTGAAGGCCGGATCGAGAACTCGGCCGTGGACCGGCTCGGCGCCGACCTCCTCAGCGAGTTCCTCCGCATCCTGAACCCCTTGGCCGGCAAGGAGGCTTCCACGCACCTCCGGTGCGCGGTCCTCCGGCTGGACATGAAGGAGGGCGTCGCCACGATGGACCGCGGCCTCGCCATCGAGACGCGGAGGGTGAACGTGATGGGGAGCGGCGCGGTGTACCTGGGCACGGAGGAGCTGAACCTCGGGCTCCGTCCCGAGCCGCGCGAGGGGCTGGGCATCGGCGCCGGCTCACTCGTGCAGCTCGTGCGGCTACGCGGCACGTTGGCGGCGCCCAAGCCCGAGCTCTCACCGACCGGGCTCGTCAAGGTCGGCGCCTCGCTCGGCGCGGCCCTGGCGACGAGCGGGATCTCGCTCGTAGCCCAGGGCCTCTTTCTTCGGCTCACCGCCGACAAGACGCCGTGCGCCACCGTTCTAGGCCAGTGGGGCCGTGAGCAGGGCGCGCCACCCAGCGGGCACGAGGCCGCGCCGCTTCAAAACGCCGAGTCCCGGGCGGGCGGCGTAGGGGGCTTCTTCAAGGGGGTCGGCCGCCTGGAGCGGCTCGGCTCCGGCGACGCCCGGGGGGAACCACCCCCGGCCACCCGCTCCGAGCCCGTCCGGAACAGCCCTTGAGCGACCCGAGTCCGCCGCCATCCAATGCGCCTGTCCGTCCCTTGACGCGCCCCTGGCATCCTTCCTTTCCGTCAGGTTGCCTAAACGCTCGTCAGAGTGTGGATCATCTCGCCGCACCTGATTTGGCACGGCCATTGCCTCGGTGATGGCAAAGGCCTCGGGGTCAAGCATGCGCATACTCATCGTCGAAGATATACCGGACGAGGCGAAGCTCTTCACGGACATCGTCGCCCATTACGGACACGATCCCATCGTGGCAGCGACCGCGGAGATCGCCCTCGATCGCCTGACCGCGTCTTCTCCCGACGCGGTGCTGCTCGATATGTCCCTCCCCGGCATGAGCGGGCTCGAGTTCCTCCAGATCGCACGCGACCGCCGGCCGGAAATGCCGATCGCCGCCATGTCCGGCCTCGCGACCGAAGGTGAGGCCCGCCGTTCCCTGGATCTGGGCGCTGTGGAGTTTCTCCAGAAACCGTTCAGTATGGACCGGCTACGGCAGGTGCTCGACCTCCTGCAAGCCCAGCTCCTCGCCGCTCAGAGGAGCGAGGACGCACAGAAGGTGGATCGCAGGCGGTATCCGCGCGCGAAGATCTCGCTGGAGGTCACGGTGGAGGATCTGACGGGGAAGCAGTGGCAAAGTCACTCGGTGGACCTGAGTCCCTTTGGAGTGAAGCTGCGCGGCGCGGGCAACGTCCAGCCGCGCAGCACCGTTCGGCTGTCCTTCAGCACCCCCGAGGGGCACTGCCGGATCAACGTCCTATCCCTCCTGGTCCGAAAGGATCCCGAGGGGCAGGCCTTCGCCTTCATCGACCTGACGGGGCCGGACTTTCACCGCCTCAAGACTCTCGTCGACACCCGCCTCCGCCTCGCTTCCTAGTCCTCTGGTCGGTTTGACGTCTCCGCCGCCGCGGCTTACTCTTGGAGGGTCATGACGACACCCCCCCGGCCGCTCGAGCCCGGAGACCCCGCGCCCAGCTTCGCCCTGCCCGCGGCGGACAGAGAGGGCACCGTGTCGCTCGCCGACTACCGGGGCCGGAGTCCGCTGCTGGTGGCCCTCTTTCGGGGGCTCTACTGACCGTTCTGCCGGCGGCAGGTCGTGCTGCTGGGGAAGACGGCGGAGAAGCTCAAGGCAGCGGGGGTCCAGACGCTGGCGGTCGTCGCCACCAACGCCCAGCGCGCGCGGCTCTTCTTCCGGTTCCGCCCCGTGCCCTTCCCGGTGGGCGCTGACCCGGACCTGACCACCCATCGCGCCTACGGGCTGCCGCAGCTGGCGGTCACGCCCGAGCTCATGCAAGCCATCGAATCCGTCTCGGCCGATCTCGCCCGCGAGCTCCGGCTGAAAGTCCCGGCCGAGGGGGCCCTGGCGGCGATCGAGGGCCTGGACGGTTACGCGCGGACGGAGGCCGACGCGGCGGACTTCCAGCGGCATCAGGCCCAGCTCGTCGGGCAGTTCCTCGTGGACGGGGCGGGGATCGTCCGCTGGACGAACATCGAATGCCAGCGGGACGGCCTCGCGGGGGTCGACAGGTTCCCGACCGACGACGAGCTCCTGGCCGTGGCACAGACCGTCCCGCGCTGAAGATCACGGTCGATGTATCACATCCATAAGCGTCAGGGCGCTACGTCCTACCAGACCGACAGCCCGCGCTCCTTTCCCTCCAGAAGCGCGGGCAGCACCTCGCGGAGGGTGGACACATCGAGCTTGTGGGCTTGGAGGAACTCCTTCCCGTCCTCCAGGATCGCGTTGATGTCCGTGTAAAGCTTGTAGCGCTTGTAGCGGTCCTCGTGCTCCGGGAGCCCCATGGCCGCCGCCACCAGGCCGGTCCAGTTCTTGACCTCGAGCGGGTACTGCCCCTCGAACGCGCAGAGGTCGCGGTGGCAGGTGTGGTACAGGGTCACCAGCACCTCGGCTCCCGCAGCGACCGCGGCCTCCAGCGTCCGCCTGTGGGACGCCTCCCGCGCCGCCTGGACGTTTCCCAGGGCGCCCGGCCCGCACGAGTAGGCCCAGTTGTGATGCTCCTCGATCGGAACCACCTCCAGGCCCGGGATCACCGCAAGCAGCCGCGCCACGTTCTGGTGGATGCCCATGCCACCGTCGTGATGATGCAGCGCCACCCGCCGGCGGATCGGTTGGACGAACGCGTCGCAGAGGGTCGCCAGCCTGTCGGCCAGGTACTCCGATAGGTGCTCGAACTCAAAAGGATAGGGCCGTAGCCCCTTTATCGTCTCGCCAAACTGCATCACGCAAGAGGGGCACCAATGGA